>DASZVJ010000204.1:0-18687 GCA_035547155.1 Vicinamibacterales bacterium | reverse complement strand
CTACGTCGCGCGTGAGCGCTGGTGGCTGGACGACTACGCGCTGTTCCTGGCGATCGCGGAGTCGCGCGGACAATGGTCGTGGCGCGTGTGGCCGGAGGCGCTGCGCGCGCGCGACGCCCAGGCACTGGATGAGGCGCGGCGGCCGCTCGCGCGTGACGTCCTGCGTCATCAATATTTTCAGTGGATCGCGGAGAGTCAGTGGCAGGACGCGCGGACGCACGCGCGCGCGCATGGCGTCTCGCTCGTCGGCGACCTGCCGTTCGTCGTCGGCGCCGACAGCCCTGAAGTCTGGACGCGACTCGACGAGTTCCGGCTGGACGTCTCGACTGGCGTCCCGCCCGACGCGTTCAGTCCGACAGGACAGGATTGGGGACTGCCGACGTATCGCTGGGATGTGATTCGCGAGGGCGGCTACGCGTGGATGCGCCAGCGAGGCCGCCGCATGGCGTGTTTGTACGACATGCTCCGCGTCGATCACACCATCGGTCTCTACCGGACGTATGGCCGTCCCACGCACGGCGATCCATTCTTCACGCCGTCGGAGGAGCCGGATCAGATCGCGCAAGGGGAAGCCGTTCTGCGCGCGCTCGGCGAGAGCGGGATCGGCCTCATCGCGGAAGACCTCGGTGTCGTCCCGGATTTCCTGCGTCCGTCACTCGCGCGGCTCGGCCTGCCTGGCTGCAAGGTCATGCGGTGGGAGCGCGATTGGCACGCGCCGGGCGCGCCCTTTCTCGACCCACCCGCGTATCCACCGTTGTCCGCCGCGATGACCGGCACGCACGACACCGAGCCGCTCATCGTCTGGTGGGGGGAATTGCCGATCGACGATCGCCGGGCCTTGCTGGCCATTCCCGCGCTGGCCGCGCGCGGGCTCGATCCGCAGGCGGACTGGTCGCTCGCGCTGCGTGACGCGCTGATTGCGTTGGCGATCGACGCCGGCTCGGACGAAGTCTTCCTGCCGATGCAGGATGTGTTCGGCTGGCCGGATCGCGTCAACAAGCCGGGCACCGTGGGCGATCAGAACTGGACGTGGCGCCTGCCCTGGCCGGCCGAGGAGCTGTCGTCGCGGCCGGATGCCCTGGAGCGCAGCCGGTTTCTGCATGCCGTGGCGGTTGGGGCCGGCCGTCTCCGCGCTTCGGACTAAACTAGTGCTCTTGCGCGCCCGTAGGCGCGGACCCCAGATGAGTGACGTCAACTACCTGATTCGCGAGTACCCGCTGCAGCAGGGCGCGCTCGAGATCGCGTACATCGAAGAGTTCTTCAACGAGTTCCCCGAGCGCAAGACGGCCACGGAGATCATGCAGCGGCTCGACGGCCGCGAGTATCAGATCCTCATGGCCGAGGCGACGCTGCCCGAGGACGGCGCGACGGTCGTGCCCGTGTCCTACAAGGTCTCGCACGAGCTGCGTCCGGCGGAGTCCGATCCGAAGCTGGCCGATCTCGTCGAGCGGCTGCGCGGCTTCGTGGATTTCGAGGGCCAGAAGATCCTCTACAACTGGCTCGGCGCGACGCGGCTTGACTGGCGCGGTCAGGGGCACTTTCGCGCGCTGACCGAAGAACAGGAAGTCTGGGCCGTCGCGCAGGGCTACGACGAGGTCGTCGTCAAGACGAAGAACCGCTACTACGACATGCGCGGCACGCTCGACAGCCTGCAGTTCAACGTCGTCAAGCTCGAGCCCGCGCCGGACGCGCTCGAGTCGAAGGTCTATCTCAGCAAGCGCCTCGGCCCGTTCGTGCTCGACGCGCATCGCAGCCGTCGGCAGGTCACGCGGGCGTAAGTTTCGATGACCGCCTCCCGACGCCTCGCGGCCGTGCAGGCGCCGGTGATTTCCGTCATCAGCCGCTGGATCGCGGAGACGCCGGGCACGATTTCGCTGGGACAGGGTGTCGTGTCGTACGGCCCGCCGCGCGAGGTCGTCGACGCCGCGCATCGCTTTGGCGAGACGATCGAGGAACACAGTTACGGGCCGATCGAAGGCGAGCCCGATCTCCTTGAAGCTATCGAGCACAAGCTCGCACGTGAGAACGGCGTCGTCGTGCGGCCGCACAGCTGCGTGTTCGTCACCGCGGGCTGCAATCTCGCGTTCGTGCACGCGATGCTCGCCATCCTCGACAGCGGCGACGAGGTCATCCTGCTCGCGCCGTACTACTTCAACCACGAGATGGCCGTGCAGATGATCGGCGGCCGCGTGGTGTCCGTGCCGACGAGGACGGACCATCAGATTGATTTGGACGCGATTCGCGCGGCGATCACGCCGCGGACGCGCGCGGTCGTGACGGTCTCGCCGAACAACCCGACCGGCGCGGTCTACGACGAGGCATCGCTGCGCGCGCTCAACGCGCTGTGCGCCGAGCGCGGCGTCTTTCACGTCCACGACGAGACGTACGAGTACTTCACGTACGGCAGCGCCGTCCATTTCTCGCCGGGATCGATCGACGGCGCGCCGGCGCACACGATCTCGCTCTACTCGTTCTCGAAGGCGTTCGGCATGGCGGGCTGGCGCGTCGGGTATCTGGTCGCGCCGGCGGCGCTCGAAGAGCCGCTCGGCAAGATCCAGGACACGTCGCTGATCTGCGCGACGATCGTTTCGCAGCGAGCGGCGGTCGCCGCGCTGCGCATCGGCCGAGCGTACGTCACGCCGCATCTGCAGGTGCTCGATCGCATGAGGCGGCGCGTGCACGACGCGCTGTCGGCCGCCGGCATGCCGTGCGACGCGCCGGAGGCGCTCGGCGCGTTCTACAGCTTCCCGCGCGTGCGGACGCGGCTCGACGACATGACACTCGCGGAGCGTCTGATTCGCGAGCATCGCGTCGCGGTCGTGCCGGGCTCGGCGTTCGGCGCGACCGGCGGATGCACCATCCGCGTGTCGTACGGCGCGCTCGACGAGGCGACGGTCGCCGAAGGCGTCGGACGTCTCGTGACGGGCCTCCGCGCGCTTGCGGCGCACGCCTGATCGCGGCGATCATCGCCTCAGCGATGAAAGTCGTCACCTGGAACGTCAACGGCATCCGCGCGCGCCAGCATGAGCTCGGCGCGCTGCTCGAGACCGAGCAGCCGGACATCGTCTGTCTGCAGGAGATCAAGGCGGCGCCCGACAAGGTGCCGGAGCTGCTCGTCTCGGCGGGCGGCTACTGGTGCTACTGGCACGGCGCGGGCGGCTACTCGGGCGTCGCACTGCTCGTCCGACACAGTTTTTTCACGGAACGGCCGGCCTTCTCCCATCCGTCTTTCGACATGGAGACGCGTATCGTCGTGGCCGACATGGGATCGCTCGTCGCCGCATCGATTTACGTGCCGAATGGCGGCAAGGACTACGAGAGCAAGCTGCGGTTCTTCGATGCGCTTTCCGTGTGGGCCGGCGAAACGAGACGCGCGGGACGGTCGCTATTGCTGTGCGGGGATCTGAACATCGCCCGGGAAGAGCGCGACGTGCATCCGAAGGAACGCAAACCGAATCAGATCGGGACACGTCCAGAAGAACGAGCGCACCTCGCGGCGCTGCTGGATCATGGCCTGGTGGACGTCGGCCGGACGCTCGATCCGGACAACAACGAGTTGTTCACTTGGTGGGCGCCTTGGCGTAATCTGCGTCAACGCAACATCGGGTGGCGCATCGATTACGTGATTGCCAGCGAGGATCTGGCGGCCACGGCCGCGGACTCGCGATCGATGCGCGAGTTCGGCACGAGCGATCACGGCCCCGTCGTCGCGACATTTCGCTGATCGGCACCGATGAATCTTCGCCTTCGCCTGATTGTCGCGTTCTTCCTGCTGTCGGTCGTCCCGCTGGCAGCGGTCACCCTTTACACGTACACGGGCAACGCCAACGCGACGCGCGACGCCGCCGGGCACGAGGCCACGCTGCTGGCGGGCGAGCTGACGCAGCGCATGGAGATCGTCACGGCGCAGCTCGGTCAGCGCGTCGAGCGGCTGATGGACGCGACGAGCGCGTCGCAGGCGGAGCCCGCAATAACGGCGGTCAACCCAACGCCGGTGAAAGCGGCGGCCCCGGTCGCAGCAGCGCCCGCGGCGGCCGCTCCCGCTGCGACGCAGGACGTCGCAAGCGCCGTGACGACGATCTCCGGCACGTCCGGCGATCAGGTCGCCGCCTCGTTCGGCGACCTCGCGCTGCTGTTGAACAACGTCGAATTTCGCGGTCTGCGCGGACGAGGTGGCCGCCGGGGCGAAGGGTTCGGCGGCGGCCGCGGTGGTCCTAGCGGCCCGGGAGGTCCCGGCGGGCAGGGATTCACGCCGCCTTCGGCGCCTTCGTCGCCGCAGGCGCCCGACGGATCGCCGCAGGCGCCGACGCCGCCTTCCGACAACGCACAGCCCCCCTCGTCCGGCCCACGGCCGAATGGCGCGTCCGGCGGATTCTTTCGCGGCGATGGCCGTCCACCGTTTGGTGGCGACGCGTCACGCAGCGGCGGCCCGGCGCTGGAGGGTGCGGGCACGACGCCGACGCCGGCCTCGCCATTTCCTCCAGGGACACCGCGCATCGGTGCCCCAGGCATGCCGCCTCCGCCCGACGACACGACGCTCGATCCGAATCGCATCCGCATCGACATGGGACCGATCCGCGACGAAGTCGTGCGGCAGTTCGTGCCAGACGGCCGCCTCGATCAGCTCTCGACCGAGGATCGCCAGCGGGTGTTCGGGGAAGTGAATCAGCGCATGCTCGGCATCCGGCAGGGCATCGAGATGCTGCAGGCGCAGGTCGCTCAGCGTGCTGCGGATGCGAAAGCGCAGGCAGCGGACGCGAAGACGCGCGCGGATGTCGAGAAGGCCCAGGCAGACGCGAAGGTCGCGGAGATGACGGCTCCGGGCGGCGCTCGCGCGACGGCGCCTGCGGTCGGCGCGCCATCATCGTCGACGCCGGCGGCGCCAGCTCCGACGACGTCTGCGCCGGCTCGAGCTCCGGCCGCGTCTACGGCAACGAATCCCGCAGCGGTCGTGACCGCACGGACGCAACGGCGCACCGCGATTTCCGGCAGCCGCCTCGACGTGCGCGTCGAGCAGAACGGCGAGGTCGTCGGTCAGGCCAACGCCGAGATCAACCTGCCGAACCTGCTCTCGACCGTCTTCACGGCGACGCATCGCGATCGCGGCGAAGTGCCGTTCGCCGTCGCGAAGGACGGCCATCTCTACACGCCGACCGACGCGGACAAGCAGACGATCGAGTCGCTGCACACCGCCGCGACCGGCCCCGATTCGGCGCCGGGCACCACCGTGTTGCCGGAATGGGTCGTCGTCACGGCCGCCGATCCGACAGGATCGGGATTGAAGTTCGGGATCGCGCGCCCGATCGGCGGCGCGCTCGCGGATCTGCAGCGCACGACGGCGCGCAACGTGGGCTTCGGTCTCGCGTTCATCGGCCTCGCGCTGATCGGCATCGTGCCGTTGTCGTCGCGATTGACCCGCAATCTGTCGAGCCTCAGCGACGCAGCCCGGCGGATCGCGCAAGGCGACTATCACGCGCGCGTCGACGTGCGATCGCACGACGAAGTCGGACGCCTCGCCGCGACGTTCAATCAGATGGCCGCCGACGTCGAAGCGCACCAGCGCGCCGCCGTCGAGCAGGAACGTCTGCGGCGCGAGCTCGAGCTCGGCCGGCAGATTCAGCACGACATGCTGCCGCAGGCGCCGCTGCGGTTGGGCCTGACGGAAATCAAAGGCGTGTCGGTGCCGGCGCGCGAAGTCGGCGGCGACTTCTTCAACTACTTTCCGCTCGCAGACGGCACTGTCGCGCTGCTCGTCGGCGACGTGTCGGGCAAAGGCGTCGGCGCCGCGCTGCTGATGGCGAACATCCAGGCGTCGCTGCGGACGCGGCTCGCGCTCGGCCAGGATCTCGCGGCGCTCGCGCGCGAGCTCGATCGCGACGTCGACGCGAGCACGCCAGGTCCCGTGTACGCGACGCTGTTCGTCGGCATCCTCGATCCGATCACGCGCCTGCTGCGGTGCGTGAACGCGGGACACAATCCGCAGTACGTGCTGCGGCAGGGCGGCGGTCTCGAGCGGATGCAGTCGACCGGGCTGCCGATCGGGCTGCTGTCCGGGCACGGTTACAGCGAGCAGCGGCTGCAGCTCGCCGCCGGCGACTTGCTGTTCTTTTACACGGACGGCTGCGTCGAAGCCGAAGATCCCGCGAGCGAGCTGTTCGGATCCGAACGGCTCGAGGCGGCGCTCGTGTCCGCGGCCGGATCCAGCGCCGATCAGGTCCTCGCCAGCGTCGAGGCCGAGATCACGCGCTTCCGCGCGGGCCGCGAGCTGCCCGACGACGCCACGATGATGGCGGTGAAGGTCGGCTGACGCGACACTTTCCAGGGCCGCCACAAGGGCGGCCACTATGTACGCGGGTTTCAGGCTGCGGGCTTCGGGCGACGGAACCGCCCGCAGTCTGCGGGACCGCGGACGGTCGCCCGTCTAGCTCGCCAGCCGCACCGGCGTCGGGTGCGCGGCGGCCTTCTTTTTCGTGTCCCGGCCGAACCATCCGCGCACGCGATCCCGCATGCCGGACAGGATGTCGTAGAACGTCGGGATCACGAGCAGCGTCAGCAGCGTCGACGTGATGACGCCGCCGATGATCGCGCGGCCGAGCGGCGCACGGAAGTCCGCGCCCTCGCCCTCACCGAGCGCGACCGGGATCATCCCTGCGATCAACGCGAACGTCGTCATCAGGATCGGCCGCAGACGCGCGCGTCCCGCTTCGATGATCGCGTCGTGCCGCGGCATGCCTTTCTCCTCCGACCATTTCGCGAAGTCGATCAGCAGGATCGCGTTCTTGGCGACGATGCCCATCAGCAGGATCACGCCGATCATGCTCATGATGTTGAGCGTGTCGCCCGTCAGCATCAGCGCGCCGACGACGCCGATGAGCGAGAGCGGCAGCGACAGCATGATCGCGAGCGGATCGAGGAACGAGCCGAACTGCACGACGAGCACGAGGTACATGAGCAGCACCGCGACACCGAGCGCGATCGTGATGCGCGTGAAGACTTCGATCTGGTCCCGCGTCTGGCCACCCTGTGTGATCGAGTAGCCCGCGGGCAGATCGATCGTCTTCAGCTTCGTCTCGATGTCGCCGACGACCGACGAGAGTGACCGGCCCTCGGTGTTCGCCTGCACGGTGATGACGCGCTCGCGATCGAGGTGATCGATGCGCGACGGGCCGAGCGACGGCCGGATCTGCGCGATCTGGCCGAGCGGCAGCGTCGCGGGACCGTTCGGTCCATTGACGAGCAGCGGCAGGCTCGCGAGATCCGCGGCGCGCGTGCGATCGGACGGTGCGAGGCGGACCGTGACGTCGCGCGTCTTGCCCGTGGGATCGACCCAGTCGCCCGCGTCGATGCCCGCGAACGCCGGGCGCAGCGTCTGCGCCACGTCGCCGATGCGCACGCCGAGCGAGCCCGCGAGCGCACGATCGATCTGTACGTCGAGCTCCGGCTTCTGTCCGCGCGTCGACAGGCCGATGTCGACCGCGCCGGGCACCTGGCGCACGAGCGTCAGTGCCTGATCGGCGAGGCGCCCGAGCGTGGCGATGTCCGGTCCGCTCAACTGCACCTGGATCTGCTTCTGGTTGTCGAAGCCGCTCGTCTGGATCGACGCGGTCGCCCCGCCGATCTCCGAGAACCGGCGCCGCAGCGTCTGCGCGATGACTTCCTGGTTCTGTGCGCGCTCGGCCTTCGGCGCGAGGCCCACGTAGATATTGCCTTCGTCGACCGCGCCCGTCGTGCCGCCGACCGTCGCGTAGGTGTGATCGACGCCCGGAATCGAGCGCGCGACGGCCGCGACTTGCTCGAGCTTCGCCTTCGTGTAGTCGAGGTTCGATCCCGGCGGCGTTTCGACCGCGACGGAGAACTCGGAGTTGTCGGACACCGGGAAGAACTCGCCGCCCAGATAGCCGAGCGCCGGCATCGCGAGCGCGACGACGAACGTGCCCAGCGCCAGGCCCGTCATCGCGATGCGGTGACCAAGCGCCCAGCTGATGACGGCCTTGTAGCGATCCGCCTGATGGTTGAACCAGTCGTTGAAGCGCCCAAGCCCGCGCGCGATCCACGACCGCTGCGACATCGGCAGGTGCGGATCCGGCCAGTACGCCGACAGCATCGGGTCGAGCGAGAACGAGACGAACAGGGACACCAGCACGGAGCACGCGATCGTCAGCGCGAACGGCGCCATCCACTGCTGTGCGATGCCGCCGAGAAAGCCAATCGGTACGAAGACGACGACGATCGAGAACGTCGTCGCCGCGACGGCGAGGCCAATCTCGCTCGTGCCGTCGTGCGCGGCCGTGTAGTGGTCCTTGCCCATCTCGACGTGCCGCACGATGTTCTCGCGCACGACGATCGCATCGTCTATCAGGATGCCGATCGCGAGCGACAAGCCGAGCAGCGACATCGTATTGAGCGTGAAGCCGAAGGCGAGCACGACCATGAACGACGCGATGACCGACACGGGCAGCGCGAGGCCGGTGATGACCGTCGAGCGCCACGAGTTGAGGAACAGGAACACCGTGAGGACGGTGAGGACCGCGCCTTCGACGAGCGCGGCCTGCACGCTGGACACGGAGTTCGTGACGCGGCGTCCGGCGTCACGGACGACGTTCAGCTTGACGCCGGGGGGCAGTGTCGCCTGAATGGCATCCAGCTCGTGCAGCACCGCGGTCGCGACCGCCGTCGTGCTGTAGCCCTTCGATTTCTTGATGTCGAGGCCGACTCCGTCCTTGCCGTTGAACGCCGCCGCCGTGCGCGGCTCTTCGACGCCAGCGTGGATGTCAGCCACGTCGCCGAGATGGATCACGCGTCCGTTGCGCGTCGCCACGACGAGCGAGCGGAACTCGTCGGCGTCGCGCACGCGGCCGCCGAGGCGGATCGTGCGCTCGTCCTGCACGCCGAGCAGCTGGCCGACCGGCGCCGCGAGGTTCTGCGCCGAGAGCGCGCCGACGATCTCGCCCATGCTGATGTGCGCCGCGGTCATCGCATCGGGGCGGACGTTCACCGTCATCTCGCGCGTGTGCGCACCAGCGATGTTCACTTCGCCGACGCCCGAGATCGCACGCAGGCGTCGCGTGATGCCGGGATCGGCGAGGACGGTGAGATCGGCCACCGACATCGTGTCCGATGCGAGCGCGACCGAGACGATGGGGAAGTCCGTCGGGTTCACGCGCGTGAGCACCGGCTCCTTCATCTCGACCGGCAGATCGTTGCGGATCTCGTTGATCTTGTCGCGAATCTCCTGCGTCGCCTCGCGCAGGTCCTTGTCGAAGTCGAACTCGACGACGATCGTGCCGAAGCTGTCGAGCGCGTTCGAGGTGACGCGCTTGACGCCGCTGATGCCGGAGATCGCTTCTTCGATCGGATCGATGATCTCGCGCTCGACGTTGTCCGGCGACGCGCCGGGATACGGCACGGCCGTGACGACGATCGGCACGGCGACGTCAGGGAACTCGTCCGTCTGGAGCAGCACGAACGACACCAATCCGAAGATCACCAACGCCAGCATCGACACGACGGTGATGACCGGCCGGCGGATCGCGAAATCGGAGATGAACATGACGTGGCGCTCCTACTGCTTGACGATCGTGATCGCCGTGCCCGACGTGACGTTCTTGGCCGAGCCGATGATGAGCACGTCGCCGGCAGCGACGCCCGACGTCACCTCCACCTGCTCGGTGTCAGCCTGACGGATGCCGAGCGCGATGGGCACGCGCTCCGCCTTGCCGTCGCGCACGCGCGTGACGACCGGCGTCGGTCCCGTCTCGTCCACGGCCGACAGCGGGATCACGAGGCCATTGCGCGTCGCGCTCTCGACGCGTCCTTCGGCAAAAAGTCCTGCGATGAGCTTGCCCGTGGTGTTCGGCAGCGACACGAAGATCGACACTTGCCGCGTCACGGGATCGGCCGACGGATCCAGGCGATCGACCGTGCCCGTGAACTCGCCGGCGACGCCGCGGATCGTGAAGTGCACCTTCGCGCCGGGCCGGACGTCGGCGAGCTGATCCGACGGCACCTGCGCTTCGAGGCGCAGGCTCGAGGGATCGATGATCGTCAGGAGCTGCGTGCCGGGCGACACGACGTCGCCGATGCTGGCGGGCCGTGCGCTGACGACGCCGGCGAATGGCGCGCGGACGATCGTGTCGTCGAGCTGCTGTTCGACGGAGCGCAGGCGCGCGTCGGCCGCGGCCTTCTGCGCCTGCGCCGTCGACACGGCGTTGGTGGCCTGTTCGAGATCGCGCGTCGCGAGCGCGCCGCCCTTCACGAGCGTCTCCGTCCGCTGCGCCTCGCTCTGCGCGATCTGCAGCGCCGTTTCGGCCGACTGCACGGCGACGCGCGCCGAGGCGCGCGCGGCGTCGAGATCGCGGGACGAGATCCGCGCGATCTCCGCGCCGGCCTTGACGGCGTTACCGCGATCGACGGGCAGCGAGACGATCGAGCCGCCGACTTCGGCGCGCACCGAGGCCTCGCGTGCTGGCGTCAGCTGGCCCGAGACGACCGGGCCCGTCGACAGCCGGCCCGTGGCCGCTGTTGCCACGTTGTCGGGCGAGAGGGTGATGACGGTCGTCTTCGGCGCGTCCGTGGCCGTCGACGCCGCTTCGCTGCCGCACGACGTCGTCACGAGACCGGCGCCAGCGATGACGAGGGCACCGAGAATTCCGAGTCCAATCCGCTGACGCATGGCTGCTCCTGAAAAGAAATCGATCATCGCGTGCCCGCTGGCAGTGCGGGTGTCAACGCGAGACGCGCACGGGCGACCTGCAGATCGCGCGCGGCCTGGGCGCGTGTCGCGCGGGCGACCTCGAGTGACAGGCGCGAGTCGGACAACTCGAGCTGCGTCGAGAGCCCCTCGCGGTTCCTGAGCTCCGCGATCTGATACGCGCGCTCGGCCTGCTGCACCGTGCCGGCGCTGGCTTCCCACACCGCTTCGGCGGCGAGCAGATCCTGACGCGCGGTTGCCTCGTCGAGCTCGGCAAGCTCGCGCGTCTGTTTCAGCTGCGCGTTGGCCTGCACGAGATCGGCGCGAGCGGAGGCTTCGTCGGCGCGCAAGCGGCCGCCCGTGAACACCGCGAGCTGTGCCGTCGCGGCGAGCGACCAGTTGGTGCGGAAGTCGCCGACGCCTGGGAACACGCCGTCGCTCGGGTAGCCGACGCGACCGTAGGTCGAGGTCACGCTGACCGACGGCAGACGCTCGGCATGCGCGATCGTCACGGCCGCTTCGCGTGCGGCCACGCCAAACGTGGCCTGCTGCACGGTCAGGTGATCGTCGATCGACGGCGTCCGTGCGAGCGCGTCGGCGTAGGGGGCCGGCGGCGGCAGCGCCGGCGTTTCCAGATCCACGTCGAGCGTGAGCGGGGCATTGGCTGGAAGCTCGAGCAACTGGCGCAGATGCAGGTACGCGATGTCGCGATCGGCGCGGCGTCGAATCACGGTCGGGCGCTGGTTGTCGCGCGCGACCTGCGCACGCAGCAGCTCGAACTCGGGCTGGCGGCCCGCGTCGAACGCAAGACGCACCTGCTCGTAGGCCGCCGCGGCCTGGTCGTACGTCGACTCGGCGATGGTCACGAGACGATCGGCGAGCGCGGCGTCGTAGAACGCGCGCGTGACGTCGAGCTTGACCTGTGCTTCGGCGGTCGACGTCGCGAGCGCGGCGGTCCGGCGCTCGGTCTCGGCCTGGCGCTGCTGCGCGGTGATCCGTCCGCCCGCGTAGAGCGCTTGCGCGAACGTGAACCCGAATTGGTAGATGTTCCGTTGGCCGAAGGGCAGATCGGCGAAGCTGAACGACGGGCCGAGCGAGCCGCATCCGGCGGCGCGCTCGATCTCGGCGACGCGATCCTCGAGCGGCTTCGAGGGATCGGGCGCGAACGGCGCGCAAACAGGACCGGTGTCATCGAGCGCGCGGCTGAACTCCGATGCGAGCGTCCGGCTGTAGGAGGCGCTCGCATTCACCTGCGGCAGCTTCTGGCTCGTCGCGCGCCGGCTATCGGCGTCGGCGCGCGTCTCGGCGGTACGGGCGATCGCGACCGCTTCGCTGTGCTCAGTCGCGAGCCGCAACGCATCGGCCAGCGTGAGTGGCGTCTGCGCCGCGGCCGTCGTCGTCACGCCGGCGGCCAGCAACAGGGCGGCGGCGATGCGGGATCCTACTCTCTGCGTCATCATGCGTGGCGTCCTCGTCCCGAGCGCGGCGCTGGCTTGGCGCCAATGGCCGCGAGCAGCAAATCCACGTAGAGCTCGACCGCGTCACGCATGCTGTACGGGTAGCGCTCGGGCATCGTGTCGCGGCCCATGGCGTCGCTGAAGAGCGCGCCGATCAGCATGTTCGTCGCCGCCAGCGCATCCCAGGTGCCAGCGGCGAAGCCCTCGTCCTTGAGGCCGTTCAAATAGCGTTTGAGCTCGTCGGCCACGCGCACCGAGACCTGCATGCCCGTGGCGCAGTGCGCAGGATGCTCTTCGTGCTCGCTCATCGTCTTGCGGATCAGGGAGCGGTGTTTGTGCAGATCGCGATAGTGCGCGCGGCACCACTCGATGAGCTCCTCGCGCGGATGGGCCGGATGATCCGGCAGCGTCCGCGCCTGTGACCGCCTGGCGTAGGCCTCGAGCGCGGCCTGGAGCAGATCGTCCTTGCTCTTGAAATGCCGGAAGAGCGTGACCTCGTTGACGCCGGCTTCCTGCGCGATCCGTTTCGTCGTGGCCCCGCGCATGCCGAGCTCGGCGAACACTTTGGCGGCGGCTTCCAACAGCGCCTCTCGCACGTCCATTGCCCTGGTACCCTAGCCCGACTACTCCCCTGAATGCAAGTAACCACTTGCTTGCGTATGAGTATCAGGCTCGAAAATCTCTCACATAGACGCCAGATCTGGACAGGTTGTTCCGTCGAGGCACAAGCGACGATATCGGGTCATCTGGCTATCGGGACATCGGGTCATCGAACATTCCGGAGCCAATGGCTCGATCGGCCCGATGTCCCGATGTCCCGATGTCCCGATGACCCGATGACCGAGGTCCACTACCATGTCTCCGTGCAGCTCCGCCTGCCCTGGTCCGCACCGGTCCGTCGCGCGAGCGCGCGTCGCGAGCTGGCCATCGACGGCCGCGTGTTTCCGATCGTGATCGCGCGGCATCGATGGGCGCGGCGGTACGTGTTGCGCGTGACGGCGGACGGCCAGTTGCGCGTGACCGTGCCGCGCGGCGCGTCGATCGCCGGAGGCCTGGCGTTTGCGGAGCGTGAAGCGGCGTGGATCGCGCGCGAGTGGGCGACGGTGCAGGCGCGCACGACGTGGGGCGACGGTACACGCGTCTGGTATCGCGGCGTGCTCCTGACGCTGAGCGTCGAGGACGTCGCGGTGCGCGTCGGCGAGACGCGTGTGACGTGCGGACCGCGTCAGGACGTGCGCGCGGTGCTGCAGGCGCACTGGCGTGCGGCCGCGACGCGTGAGCTGCCGTCCCGCTGCCTCGCGCTGGCGAGCGAGCACGGCTTGTCGCCGGCGAGCGTGCGCGTGCGCGATCAGCAGTCGCGCTGGGGTGCGTGCTCGGGCAAGGGCGCCATCACGCTGAACTGGCGGCTCGTGCAGATGCCGCCCGACGTTGCCGACTACGTGATGCTGCACGAGCTGGCGCACTTGCGTCAGCCCAATCATTCGCGCCGCTTCTGGCGCGAGGTCGACCGGCTGTGCCCGTCCTGGCGCGACGCCGAGCGCTGGCTGCGCGCGCACGGGAGGGAACTGCTCTGACGGTCCGCAGACCGCAGACCGCAGTCACCGTTCTGCCGTGAAGAGCGCGATGGCCTCGCCCAGCACCATCGCCGTCGCGCCCCAGATCACGTGGTCATCGATCGCGATGTACGGGTACTCGATGGGCTCGCCGCGTCGTGTGCGTGTCCCCCAGCGTACGTGGGCGGGATCACGCAGGTGATCGAGCGGGGCCTCGATGACCGCCGAGACTTCGCCGAGACGCAGCTGGAACACAGGCCGCGTATCGGTCACGCCGACGATCGGCGTGAGCACGAAGTTGCTGACGGGAATCCACAGCGACGACAGCGCGCCGGCGATCCGGACCTCGTCCGCACGAACACCAATCTCTTCGCTCGCTTCACGTAGGGCCGCCGCGTCGTTCGATTCGCCGGGATCGATCGCGCCGCCAGGCAAGCTGATCTGCCCCGCGTGTTGCGGCAGCTGCGTGTCTCGTACCGTGAGCGGAATCATCACGCCAGCGTGCGAGGGATAGAACAACAGCAGCACGGCCGCACGCCGTGCGTCTGCCGGCCGTTGTTCCGGCGACCATCCGGGGAGGTGCGGCAGCGGCGCGAATCGCCGCTGGGCATCGGGCCCGGGCAGCGGGCCGGCCAGGCGCCGGCGCAAGAACGCTTCGAGATGCGCGATCGACACTAATGTTCGCTTTCAACGAATCGTGTCTGCAACTTTGTCGGCCAGCCGGTGAGGGCGCGATCGCCGTCGAAAAAAACCCGTACAGATCGCGCCTGGGACTCTTTACTTTTGCCGACGCATGGCAAGAATAGAGCAGTTTCGCTGCCGGGTGCCGGCCGGGAACGCCGCTATTCCGTCGCTCTCATTCACGACCAGGAAGGAAGCACACCTCATGAGCTCGTCAGCTCTCCAGAACGCGACCAAGAGCATCATTGCGTGGGACATCAGCGTTGGCGAGGCATCGCCGTCGCCGTCGAAGGCCGCCGAGAAATTCGGATCGTTGACGTTCAACGACGCGATCCAGCGTCAGCGTCTGCCCAAGGACGTCTACAAGGCGCTCCGCAAGACGATCACGCAGGGCGCGCCGCTCGACGCGTCGACGGCAGACATCATCGCCGCGACGATGAAGGACTGGGCGATCGAGCACGGTGCCACGCACTACACGCACTGGTTCCAGCCGCTCACGGGCATCACCGCCGAGAAGCACGATGCGTTTCTCTCGCCCACGTCCGACGGCCGTGCCGTCGCCGAGTTCGGCGGCAAGGAGCTGATCAAGGGCGAGCCCGACGCGTCGAGCTTCCCGTCCGGCGGCATGCGCTCCACGTTCGAGGCGCGCGGCTACACGGCGTGGGATCCGACGAGCTCGCCGTGGCTGCTCGTGACGCAGAACGGCACGACGCTCGTGATTCCGACCGCGTTCGTGAGCTGGACGGGTGAGTCGCTCGACAAGAAGACGCCGCTGCTGCGCTCGATGGAAGCCCTGTCGGCGCAAGCGCTGCGCATCCTCAAGCTCTTCGGCTCGAAGGCCGCGCGCGTCGTCACGACCTGCGGTCCCGAGCAGGAGTACTTCCTCATCGATCGCGCGTTCTACTTCGCGCGTCCGGATCTGATCAACGGCGGCCGCACGCTGTTCGGCGCCAAGCCGCCGAAGGGCCAGGAGCTCGAGGATCAGTACTTCGGCTCGATTCCGGACCGCGTGCTCGCGTTCATGCACGACGTCGAGACCGAGCTCTACAAGGTCGGCGTGCCGATCAAGACGCGCCACAACGAAGTCGCGCCGAGCCAGTACGAGATCGCGCCGATCTTCGAGAACGCCAACGTCGCGACCGATCATCAGATGATGACGATGGAAGTGCTGCGGCGGACCGCGCCGAAGTACGGTTTGGCCTGTCTGCTGCACGAGAAGCCGTTCGCGGGCGTCAACGGCAGCGGCAAGCACCTGAACTGGAGCATGAGCGACGACGCGGGCAACAACCTGCTCAACCCCGGCGACACCCCGCACGAGAACCTGCAGTTCCTCGTCTTCTGCTCGGCCGTGTTGCGCGCCGTCAACCGCTACCAGGGGCTGCTCCGCATGTCGATCGCGAGCGCCGGCAACGATCATCGTCTCGGCGCGAACGAAGCGCCGCCGGCGATCATCTCCGTGTTCCTGGGCGATCAGCTGACCGACATCTTCCAGCAGATCGAGAAGGGCGGCGCGAAGACGACCAAGCACGGCGGCATTCTCGACACCGGCGTCTCCGTGCTGCCGAAGTTGCCGCGCGACGCGGGCGATCGCAACCGCACGAGCCCGTTCGCGTTCACCGGCAACAAGTTCGAGTTCCGCGCGGTCTCGTCGGGCCAGAGCATCGCGTTCCCGAACATCGCGCTGAACGTCGCCGTCACCGAGTCGCTCGACTACATCGCCACGCTGCTCGAGGACGCGACCACCGGCAAGGGCAAGAAGTCGCTCGAGGACGCGGTCGCCGATCTGCTGCCGAAGTTGATCAAGGAGAACAAGCGGATCATCTTCAACGGCAACGGCTACTCGGAGGAATGGAAGAAGGACGCGGCCAAGCGCGGCCTGCTCAACCTGACGAACACGGTGGATGCGCTGCCCGAGCTGATGAAGCCGGACGTCATCACCACGTTCGAGAAGTACAAGGTGCTCAACGAGCGCGAGCTGAACGCGCGGTACGAGATCAACCTCGAGACCTACATCAAGACGCTGAACGTCGAGGCGCAGGTCATGGTGCTGCTCGCCAACCGCTACGTGCTGCCGGCGGCGCTCCAGTTCCAGATGGACGTGGCCGCGTCGGTCAAGGCGGTCAAGGACGCGGGCGGCACGACGAAGGAAGGCAAGAAGCTGCTCGATCAGGTGACGAAGCTCGTCGACGAGTTCCGCACCGGCACCGAGAAGCTGGCCAAGGCGCTCGACGCGCACACGGGCGGCGTGGAGAAGCACGCGAAGTACATGCGCGACACGATCGTGCCGGCGATGAGCGATCTTCGCGAGGTCGCCGACCAGCTGGAGGTCATCATGCCGCACGACCTCTGGCCGCTGCCGACCTACCGCGAGATGCTGTTCATCAAGTAGAGGTGTTGCCTCGTGCCGATCTCTGGATTGGCACGAGGCAATTCGTATCGCGCTATCGCCCTAACGCACTATCGCGCTATTGGACATCGGGCTATCTCGCTATCTGCCCCACCGCTGACGCGTTGTTCAGCAAGGCAGATAGTGAGATGGGCACCGATCCAGATAGTGAGATAGTGCGCGAGGGAGATAGTGAGTTGTCTCAGTTCAGTCCCGCCACCCGCCTTCGCAGCGCGCTCACGTGCTCCCAGATCTGACGACGCTCGGCCGTCTCCTCCCGCATCGGTCCTGGCGTGCCGAGATAGCGTTCTAAATCCCGTAGCGCCCCTGGAAAATCGTCGAGGTGATAGGCGAGGAGCCCGCGATCGCGCACGTCCTCGGGCTGGCCGTCATCGAGCGTGACCAGTAAGTCCGTCACGTGCCACGCCTGCGCAAATGACCGCGCGCCCACGTACAGCCGTTTCAGATTGTTGAGCATGCGTACGACGATCGCGCGATTCGAGCACGGTTCGAGCACGCGCGCGTCGAATTCCGCCTCGTCGCCCGCATGTCGCGCCAGCAGCGCGCGCTGCTCCGCGGCGTCCAACTCGCGGCCCTCGTCGAATGGATCGAGGATGATCGCGTCGTCGTCATCGCCACGAACGCGCAAGAGGAAGTGGCCGGGGAACGGCACGCCGCGCACGTCGAGTCCGGCGCGCCGTGCGACTGCCATGTAAATGACGGCCAGGCTGACCGGAATCCCGAGCCGCCGCTCGAGCACCATCGTCAACAGGCTGTTGCGGACGTCGTCGTAGTGATCGCGGTTGCCGCGGAAGCCGGCTTCGTCATAGAGCACCGCGTTGATCGCGCGGATCCGATCGCGGCAGGACGATCCGGCGAGTGCGATGCGCGCTTCGGCTCGAGCCCCAAGCACGTCGATCTCAGCGAGCGCCGGCGCGAACGCGAGATGAGGAGATTCGACGCGGCTGATGAGCATCGCGGCTCGCGTCAGCCCGTCCGGTCCCGACTCGAGCGCCGCGCCGATCTCGTCCGCCAGTGAAGACGAGCGCATCAGTGAGGTCAGGGCCGGAGCCGCTCTCCCGCGTCGATGGCGATCGGCAGCCGGTTTTCGTCGGGCGGATACGGGCAGACCCAGCTCGAATCGTACACGCAGTTCGGATGATAGGCGGCGTTGAAGTCCAGGTCGTACAGGCCTGTGGCGGTGCGATCGAGATCGAGGAACCGGCCGCCGCCGTACGTCGTCACGCCGCTCGTGCGATCGCGGAACGGCACCCAGAGGCGCTGGATGTCGTTCGCGTTCTCGGCGAACGCGGACAACGTGTACGTCGTGCCGTTCAGCATGAACGACAGCACGCCCACTTTGACCTTCGACTCGAGCTCGTGCGCGGAGTTGGGGACCTGGATCACGACCGGCGGATCGAGCGACAGCTCCTGGAGTGAGGCCGGGACGCGATAGCGCGCGTCGATCGGGAAGTACGCGATTCCGGGAAACGACGCACGTGCGGCGCGGGGAACGGGCGAATACGGATTGTCCGCCGCGCGGAACGCCTCGTCCTTCTTCGCGCGCGCCGCCTGCACTTGCTCTTCGTACGAGTGCGTCGTCACGGGCGGCGGCGGTCCGGACGAGCATGCCGTCGCCGCGATCAGCGCGGCGATGGCGGCTGCGAGCGTCGTCATCCGTCGCGAGCTCATCCTTCGAAATCTCCCAGCAGATCCTCGAGCGTATCGCCGACTTCCGTCGCGCGGCCATTGAACAGGTGATCGGCGCCGTCGATGACCGCCAACTCCTTCGGCTCGGGCAGCGATGCGTAGAACGCCCAGGTGTCTTTCATGGGGCAAATCTCGTCCAGGCTCCCTTGCACGAGAAACTTCGGCTTGGTGGATTGGACGGTGTGCTCGAACGTGTAGCCGTCTCGCGCG
>DASZVJ010000203.1:0-19387 GCA_035547155.1 Vicinamibacterales bacterium | reverse complement strand
ATCGCCGGCAGCGACAAGCGCGGGACGATCTACGGCGTCTACGATCTGTCGGAACAGATCGGCGTGTCGCCGTGGTACTGGTGGGACGACGTCACGCCGGAGCACAAGAGCGCGCTGTTCGTGAAGCGCGGCAAGTACGTGCAAGGCGAGCCGAGCGTGAAATATCGCGGCATCTTCTTCAACGACGAGAAGCCCGACCTCGATTTCTGGGTGCGCGCGAAGTTCGGCGAGCATCCGACGCCCGGCGGCGGGCAGGGCACGGTCGCCAACTTCAACAGCCAGTTTTACGCGAGGGTGTTCGAAGTTCTGCTGCGGATGAAAGCGAACTATCTGTGGCCGGCGATGTGGAACAACGCCTTCGCCGAGGACGATCCGGACAACCCGCGTCTCGCCGACGAGTACGGCATCGTGATGGGCACGTCGCATCAGGAGCCGATGCTGCGCGCGCAGAAGGAGTGGGACTGGCACCTGCGCCAGCAGTACGGCAACTGGAACTACGCGACGCATCCCGAGGTGCTCGAGCAGTTCTGGCGCGACGGCGTGCGCGCACGCAAGAACTTCGAGAACATCTACACGATCGGCCTGCGTGGTGAGAACGACACGGCGATGGTGCAGGGCGCGGCCCAGAGCATGAAGCTGCTCGAGACGATCGTCACGAACCAACGCAAGATGCTCGCCGAAGAAGTGAATCCCGACGTCACGAAGGTCCCGCAGCTCTGGTGCCTCTACAAGGAAGTTCAGGGCTACTACGAGAACGGGCTTCGCGTGCCCGATGACGTGACGCTGCTGTGGGCCGAGGACAACTGGGGCGACGTGCGGCGGCTGCCGACGGCCGAAGAGCGGCGGCGTCCCGGCGGCGCGGGCGTCTACTACCACTTCGACTATCACGGCGGGCCGCGCAGCTATCAGTGGATCAACACGAGCCCCATCGCGAAGGTCTGGGATCAGATGAGCCTCGCGAAACAGTACGGCGCCGATCGCGTGTGGATCGTCAACGTCGGCCACTTCAAGGGCTACGAGCTGCCGACGGAGTACTTCCTGAGCCTCGGCTGGAACACGAATCGCTGGACCAACGAGAACGTGAACGAGTTCACGGAGCTCTGGGCCGCGCGTGAGTTCGGGGCGCCATATGCGAAGGCCGCCGCCGAGATCGTCGCGAAGTACAGCAAGTTCAACGGCCGGCGAAAGCCGGAGCTGCTCGCGGCCGGCACGTACAGCCTGACGGCCTTCGACGAAGCGGATCGAATCGTCGAGGAGTACAACGCGCTGACGAAGAAGGCGGAAGATCTCTCCGCAACGCTGCCGGAGGCGAAGCGCGACGCGTTCTACGAGCTCGCGCTCTTTCCGACGAAGGCGTCCGCCATCGTCAACGAGATGTATGTCGCGGCGGCGAAGAACGCAGCGTACGCCGCGCAGGGCCGCGCCAGCGCGAACGACTGGGCGGATCGCACGCGCGCGCTCTATCAGGCCGATGCCGATCTGATGACGTACTTCAACAAGACGTTCGCGGACGGGAAGTGGGATCACTTCATGGATCAGTCCCACATCGGCTACACGACGTGGCGCGATCCCCCCGAGAACACGATGGCCGCGATCAAGCTGACGACGGTCGACGTGCCGGAGGCCGCCGGGCTCGGCGTGGCAGTCGACGGCTCCGACTCGGCCTGGCCTGGCGCGGAGCGCGAGCCGTCGCTGCCCGCGTTCGACGCGCTGAATCGGCAGCAGTCGTACATCGACATCTTCAATCGCGGCCGGACGTCGTACGCGTTCACCGCGACGGCGAGCGCGCCGTGGATCGTCCTCAGCGAGACGCGTGGGACGATCGACAAGGAGGCGAGGCTGCGCGTGTCGATCGACTGGGCGAAGGCGCCGGCCGGCACCGCGCACGGGACGATTGCCATCGATGGCGCGGGCGGGCATGTCGCCGTCGGCGTCAACGCGCGCAACCCCGGCGATCTCTCACGTGACACGGTGAACGGCTTCGTCGAGGGCGCCGGCTACGTGTCGATCGAGCCCGAGCACTTCACGAAGAACAACGCCGCCGGCAGCCGGCGCTGGATTCGCATCGAGGACTACGGCCGCACGTTGTCCGGCATGCGCGCGGAGGCGCCGGTCGACGCGCCCGCGGCGACGCCCGGCACCGATGCGCCAAGCCTCGAGTACCGGATGTACCTGTTCACGCCCGGTAAGGCGACCGTGACGTCGATCCTCGCGCCCACGCTCAACTTCGTCCCGGGCCGTGGTCTTCGCATGGCCGTGTCGATCGACGACGAGACGCCGACGATCGTCGACATCGTGCCTGCGGTCTACAACGCCGCCGGACGTGATTGGGAGGAGTCGGTCAAGAACAACGCACGCACGGTGACGACGACGCACGACGTCGCCGCAGCGGGGTATCACACGCTCAAGATCTGGATGGTCGATCCTGCGGTCGTCGTGCAGAAGCTCGTCGTCACGACGGGCGGCGCGACGCTGCCGGCGACGTACCTCGGGCCGCCGGAAAGCTATCGAGGGAAGTAGGACCCGCGGGGCTTCAGCCCGCCGGACCTGCGCTCAATTGGTCCCGTGCTCTTCGACGGCGACGTTGAATCGCCGGATGTTCGAGTACGACGCCTGGCCTTCGATCGTGCCGAGCGTCGACGGCGACGGCATGGTATCGATGCCGCCGGCCCCGGCGACCTGGACGGGCGGGCGGCTGTTCACGCTGGACGCGGAGAGCTCCGAGGTGTCCGTGCGCGTGACGTCGTAGTGCTCTTCCATCGACCGCGGCAGCCACAGCTGCCCCTTCGGATCGAGCGCATAGGCGACCGTGATCGTGGCCGCCATCTGCGCGCGATCGCGCGCCGTCGTCAACTGCAGTTGCGAGCGCAGGACGATGCCGGTATCGGGCTCGATCCAGAGCGTGCCGCGCGCGGCGGAGTCGTCGGCAGAGCCGATGATGCGCGGCTTGGCGGTCTCGCGAAACTCGACCACAGCCGTACGGTGATCGGCGACGGTGGCGTAGCCGGTGCGGTTGAATCGCGATCGCGACTGATTGGACGGCCAGAGGAACCGCAGCGCGGTCATCGGCAGATTGATCGATCGGCTGATCCGCATCGCCGCGACGTCGAGGTTGTAGCGTGAGCCTTCGGCGATGATCCGCCGCGCCTGCGCGCGCGCGTCGGCGTTCGGGCTGGTGAAGAGCTTCGCGAGCCGATCGTCGCGATCGCGCACGGGCTTGTCGTCGACCTCGAAGACGTCACGGAATTCGATCCAGCCTTCGTCGCGATCCGTGAGGACCGTCAGGTCCGAGCGCAAGTGCCTCGTGGTCACGAGCTGCACGCGCACCTGCTGCGAGTAGTCCTCCTCGAGCACGACGCCGCTGGCATCCGACACGAGCTTCTCGACGTACGCACCGGCGTTGCGGAGGATGGCGTCGAGCGGCAGCGGTTGCGACGAGGTCTGCGCGACAGGGCGGGCCGGGAGCATCGCGATCGCCGCAGCGAGCGCGCACAGGGAGCGTGTGGCCGGAGACGCAATGGACATGTGCGGAACGTTCCTAAGCATATACCTGGGTCCCCGAGGCCGCACCGGGAATCCTGTCCGACAAGGTGCGGTATCATGCCGCCTTTCTCGCACGTCCCGGAACTGTCGAGGGCGCCGAAGGCGCCACGTCAATTTCGACGTTCGACGTTGCTCACGTCGCCCCGAGCGTGTCGAGGGGGCGAAGTTCGAACTTCGAAGTTCGAAGTTTTGAAGTGCATTTCAAGGAGATCGCCTGTGTCCCGACGCATCATCGCTCTGGTCGTCGTCTGTCTCGCCGTTGGCGTAGCGCTGCGCGCGCAGCTGGCCACCGACTTCAATCCGCCTCGTGCGAACTGCTGCCTGGCCGGCACCGCGCAGAGTCTCGCCGATCAGCTCCAGGACTGGAATCAGCTCGGCCGCTACTACGCGGCCAACGAAGAGCTGAAGCGGCTGCCCGCCGATCCCAAGCGCGTCGTCTTCATGGGCGATTCGATCACGGACATCTGGCGGCTGGCGGACTCGTTTCCCGGCAAGCCGTACGTCAATCGCGGGATCAGCGGTCAGACGACCGCGCAGATGCTCGTGCGGATGTACCCGGACGTGATCACGCTGAAACCGGCGGCGGTCGTGATTCTCGCGGGCACGAACGACATCGCGCGCAACAACGGGCCGCAGACCATCGAGATGATCGAGCAGAATCTCATGGCGATGACCGAGCTCGCGCAGCTGCACGGCATCAAAGTGATTCTGTGCGGGCTCACGCCCATCAGCGACAATCCCGCGCCGCCGCCGGCGGCCGCCGGGCAAGGCGCGGGCCGTGGCGCGGGTGCGCCGCCGCGGCGCAAACAGTCGGAGCAGCGCCCGCCGGCCGACATCCTGAAGCTCAATGCGTGGATCAAGGACTATGCCGCGAAGATCAAAGCGTCGTACGTCGACTACTACGCGGCGACGGTCGATGCGACCGGCGAGTTCAAGAGCGGCTACACGAACGACGGCTTGCATCCCAACACGCGCGGCTACGAGCTGATGGCGCCGGTCGTCGAAACGGCGATCGAGCAGACTCTGCGGTAGCTCAGCATCGGCGATTCGAGCCGCATCGGACTTGCGACGGTTGACGTTGTGGGCCGATGCGGCTCGCGTTCTTCGATAGACTGTCGGCATGATGCCGACGTTGGCGCGTGCGCGCTGGCGGCCGTTCGTGCTCGCGCTCGCCGCGCTCACGGCCGCGGGCATCGCGTTGGTGACCGCCAGCAGCGCGGCGCCACAGCGATGGCGGCGCTCGTTCGGCGTGTCGTCGACCTCGCCATGGCTCTACGACGGCCGCTTCATCTTCTGCCGCCTCGCATTCGAACAGTCGCCCGACGGCGACGGCGGCGGCTGGTTCGTCGACTATCCGCGCGCCGATCTCAACTTTCCCTTTCGTCTCGGCGAGCTGACCGAGACGCCCATCAGCCACGACGATCGCGGCCAGCCGAATCACGTCGTCCTCACGGCCACCGATCCGCATCTGTTCGAGTGTCCGTTCGTCATGATGACCGAGCCGGGCGGCGCGTGGTTCAGCGACGACGACGCGGCGGCGCTGCGCAAGTACCTCGACAAGGGCGGGTTTCTCTGGGTGGATGATTTCTGGGGCGAGTACGCGTGGGCGGTCTGGGAGCGCGAGCTGCGGAAGATTCTGCCGTCCGGGGAATTTCCAATCTACGACGTGCCGCGCGATCATCTGATCTTCAGGACGCAGTATCACCTGCAGGCGATTCCGCAGATCCCGTCGATCAATTTCTGGCTCGGAAGTGGCTTTCAGACGTCCGAGCGTTACGGCGACAGCGCCGTGCCACACGTGCGCGCGGTCAACAACGCGCGCGGCGACAACATGGTGCTGATGACGCACAACACGGACTTCGGCGACGCGTTCGAACGCGAGGGCGAGGACCGGCGATATTTCGATACGTTCGCGACTGTTGGCTATGCGTTCGGCGTCAACGTGTATCTGTACGCGATGACGCATTAGCGGGCTGCGGGCTGCGGACCACGGGCCAACCCACAGATGTAGGCCGGGTCTTTAGGCCCGGCGTTCGGGCGGCCACAAGGGCCGCCCCTACGATGTGGCCCAAAGGCCGTCGCCTGTCGCCCGTCGGGGCGACCCTTGTGGTCGCCCAGTCCGATTCAGGCTCATCTCTCGCCTGCAGACGGCAGACCGCGGACTGCCGCCCGCACCGGCGCCCACGCCAGCCCGTGCGGGCGATTGATCGGATGCAGATCGCCGTGCGGCATCAGGCGTCCGCTGCTGCGGTCGACGCGAAACAATGCGACACTGTCGCTGTCGACGTTCGAGACGAAGAGCCAGTCGGCGCTCGGATCGAACATCATGTAGCGCGGCGTGCGGCCGCGTGACGGCTCGTGCGAGACGAGCGTCAATAGGCCGCGCCCAGCGTCGATCGCGAAGATCGCAAGGCTGTCGTGGCCGCGATTCGACGTGTAGAGAAATCGTCCGTCCTCGCGCACCAGAATTTCCGCAGCCGTGTTGTCGCCTGAAAAAGCCGTCGGCAACGTGCCAATCGTCTGTTGCGCATCGAGCCGGCCGCGCGCGGCGTCCCACGCAAACGTCGTGATCGTGTTGCTCAACTCTTCGATGAGATAGACCCAGCGTCCATTCGGATGCCAGGCGAGATGCCGCGGTCCACTCGCCGGCGCGGTCGCGGCAAACGCGGGATCGTGCGGTGTCAGCGTCCCCGCGGCGGCATCGAAGCGATAGACGAACACGCGATCGAGACCGAGATCGGCGACGAGCGCGAAGCGATTGTCCGGGCTCATCCGCACGCAGTGCACGTGCGGTTGCGTCTGACGCGTCGCGTCGGGCCCGCGGCCCGTGTGCGGCACGTGCGACGTGCGCGCGCCGATGCCTGCCGCGTCGAGCGCATGGACGTCGACGTAGCCGCCGCCGTAATTGGCGCTCAGGACGAAGCGGGACGTGTGGTCCAGGGTCAATTGGCTCGGGCCGCGGCCCACCGACGCCGCGCGCTCGAGCGGCGTCAGCGTACCGGTGACGAGATCGATCTGGAACGCGCCCACGCCGCCAGGCGTGCCGGAATGGCACGTCACTATTCGGCCGCGCGTCTCGTCGACGACGAAGAAGGCGGGATCGTCGGTAACCGCGGCGATCGCGAACGGCGAGAGCGTGCCGGTCCGTGCGTCGAAGCGCGCGCGGGAGATGCCCGTGCCCGGCCCCGACCGCTGCGTGCCCACGTAGAGCCAGGCTTCGGTGGCGTCAACCATCGTCACAGCATCTCACAGCCGCGTGCGTGCCCATTGCAGTCGAGCCGTCGGTCGAGTACCGTGTTCACCTGCCTGACAGGTATGTCGTGCCGGCGCGGCCGCTCGCGGCTCGCGCGGCGGCGGAGGAGTGACGATGACGACGCGCACGCGCTTGGTGATTCTGGCTGGATGTGTCATCGCTGGTCTCGTCGCGATCGAGCGGCGCCCGGCGGCCGTCGCGTCGCTCGGCGTGTTCGAGGACCAGCAGGACGTCGGCGTGGCCGCGACGATCGGTCCGGGCTCCGCGACGTACGACGCGGCGACGAAGACGTACACGATCGCCGGCGGCGGCGAGAACATGTGGGCGCGCGCCGATCACTTCCGCTACGTCTGGAAGAAGATGTCCGGCGACGTCGCGCTCTCCGCGACGATCCGCTTCATCGCGACGCAGCCGGCCGGCACGGAGCCGGTCGAGCATCGCAAGGCGTGTCTCGTGCTCCGTCAGACGCTCGACGCCGACTCGGCGTACGTCGACGCGGCCACACACGGCAACGGCATGACCGCCCTGCAATGGCGTCAGACCAAAGGTGACGTCTCGCACGACATCGAAACGGACATCGTCGGTCCGGCGCGTCTGAAAATCGAAAAGCGCGGCGACGAAGTGATGATGTTCGTCGCGAATCCCGGGGAGCCGTGGAAGCCGGCAGGCGGATCGACGCGCGTCCATCTCACGGGCGAGTTCTACGTCGGCCTGGGCGTCTCGTCGCACTCGACGTCGCGGATCGATACGGCGACGTTCTCGGACGTGGAGATCGGCGCCCCGGCGCCGCTCGGCGCGCAGCCGCGCGTCGTGAGCACGCTCGAGACGATCAGCCTGGCGTCGATGGATCGGCGCGTGTCGCAGGTACTGGTCGATGCGCAGCCGATGCAGTCGGCGATGTGGTCGCCGGAAGGCACCAACCTCGTGTCGTTCGTCCGCGGCGGCATCCCGTACCGGCTGCTCGTCGATCTGCCGCGCGCCGCGCTCAATCCCGGCGGCCCGCGCACGCCCGATCGCGTGGACGCGGCAGAGGCCGCGCGCATCCGCGTCAGTGCTCCGCCCGCCGGTGACGAAGGCGAGCGCTCGCCCGACGGCACGTACCGGTATTTCAGCTCGAACCGCGGCGGCTCGATGCAGATCTGGCGCTCGCGCGCGGACGGATCCGAGGCCGAGGCCCTGACGAGCGGCGAATGGCCGAGCTGGTCACCGCACGTCTCGCCGGACGGGAAGTCGCTGGTGTTCCTGTCGAGCGCAAACGGCGCAGGCCGTTCGACGAATGGCGACGTCGTCCTTCGCCGATTGACGCTGGCCGACGGCACGATCGACGAGCTGACGAAGCTGTGGGGCGGTCCGGGGACGCTCGCGTCCGGCGCCTTCGCCCCGACGAGCCAGCACCTGGCGTTCGTCAGCTATCAGCGCGTGGCACGCTGACCGAGCCGCGGCAGCCTGGCACCTCGCGTTGACGGCCAGATCCGGAGTCGATACACTCCTGATCAGGAGTCGCAAATGGCCCACGCGCTGCGCTATCCCGCCGGCCGCCACGTGGTCGAGACGCCGGTCGACCTGCACGCGCGCGCCGAACGCGAGCGGCTGTCAGCCCCGGGTCTCAAGGCGTTCTTCAAGATCATGGCGCGCTGGAAGGTGCGCGATGAAGACGTACGGCTGCTGTTGGGCGGCGTCAGCAACGGGCCGTTCTACGAGATGAAGCGGGATCCCGATCGCGTGCTCGACGCCGATCGGCTCGCGCGCATCTCGTACGTCATCGGCATCTTCAAGGCGCTGCACATTCTGCACTCGACGCGTCTGGCCGACGAGTGGATCCGCCTGCCGAATGCGAATCCGGTCTTCGCTGGTCAAACGCCGCTTGCCTACATGTTGCGCGGCGGATTGCCCGCGATGCAGATCGTGCGGCGTCTGCTCGATGCGCGCCGCACAGGCTGATGGCGCGGCCGCGCCTGACGCTCGTTCGCCAGCTCGATACGCATCGCCTCGTGCCCTCGCGGCACCTTGCGCACGGCGACAGCGTGCTGGCCGCACTCGCCGACAGCGCTGCGGACCTGCGGGCCGTGTTCGATTTGGACGCGGCCACCAATGATCGGCTGCTCGCCGCCGAACAGCGTCTGCCGGGAATCGGGCTCGAGGAGCTCGTCTTCGCCGTGCCGTACGCGACCGTCATCAACGCGGCGTTCTGCCATCCGCATCCGCTGGGTGCGCGCTTCAATGGGCCCGATCGTGGTGCGTGGTACGCCGCGTTCGAGCTCGAGACCTCGCAGGCGGAAGTCGGATTCCACAAGTCCGTGCAGCTCGCGGAAATCGGCCGATTCGAAGACAGCGTCACCTACGACGACTACCTTGCCGATTTCAGCGCGAGCTTCCACGACGCGCGCGGCGCTCGCGGTGCGCGAACGTGGCTCGATCCCGACAGCTACGTCGCCTCACAGGCTCTCGCGGAGGAGTTGCTCGAGGCCGGATCGCTCGGCATCGTCTATCCGAGCGTCCGCCGCGCCGGCGGCACGTGCCTCGCGTGCTTCCGACCCGCTCTCGTCACCAACGTCCGCCGCGATCGCACATATCGCTTCACGTGGCGCGGCACGCCGGAGCCCGAGATCACGCGGGAGGCGTAACGGGCCACAGGGAACGCGTCACAGGCTACGGACTCCGTCGTAGGGTGGCCCTTGTGGCCGTCTGGCCGGAGCGCCCGTCCGCCTTCGCCAAGGCTACGGCGGACAAGTAGCCCGTCGCCCGAAACCCGGTGTCTAACTCTCCAGGTCACGCACACACGAAACGATCGCGTGGCCGTCTCTGTTGCGGGTTTGCCCGCGCGGTGACGGTGCGGCCACGGGTGTCGCTGCGTGCCTGTCGAGGAGGAGGCCATGGCACGCGAGATGTTCGAGGCTGCCGCGATCGGCGCGCGGCGAAAAGGTCGATGGTATACGGTGCCGCTCTCGATCGTGACGCACGTCGCGCTCGTCGCGGGGTTCGTGATCGTTCCACTGGTCGTGACCGAGGCCTTGCCGCTACCTTCGTCGGTCCTTGTGTTCGCGACGCCGCCTCCGCCGCCCACGCCGGTGCCGCCGCCGGCGACGCCGGAATTGCCTCGGCCCGTGACCGCTCCGGCAACCGTCGCTCCTGACGTCGCCCCGATCGTGGCGCCGCCGGCGATCGTCGATGCGCCGCCGACCGTTGCAACGTTCGTGCAACCCGCATCGCCCGGAGCCCTCGTTTCGTCTGCGCCGGGAGTGACGCTCGCGGCTCCGCCCACGCCCGCGCCGCCAGCACCTGCCGGCCCGATTCCCGTCGGCGGCAAGATCCGTCCGCCGGCGAAGACCTACGACGTCGTCCCGGTCTATCCGACGATCGCCCGCGCGGCGCACGTGCAAGGCACGGTGCGGATCGAGGCGACGATCGGAAAGGACGGCAGCGTCCGCGACGCGCGCGTCGTCGACTCCGTGAAGATGCTGGACGAGGCGGCGCTTGCGGCCGTGCGGCAGTGGCGCTATCGGCCGTCGTACTTGAACGGCGAGCCGATCGAAGTGCTGATGACGGTGTCCGTGCAGTTCACGTTGCAGTAATGCCGCGTGAGATCGGCGTCAGTCAGTCGCGATAGTTGCCAAACTGCAGCTCGACGCCGAAGTCGTGTGCCTTCAACACGCGAATGGCCTGCTGCAGATCGTCTTTCGATGGGGAGGAGACGCGCACCTGATCGGCCTGGATCGATGCCTGGACCTTCTTCAGGCTCTGGTCCTTGAGGTATTTCACGATCGCTTTTGCCGCATCGGACGAGATGCCCTGCTGCAGCGTCACCGTGCGCGTCACCATGCCGCCGGACACGGGCTCGACGTCGGAGAGCTTCAGGTTCTTGACGGGCACGTTGCGGCGGATCATCCGCGTCTGCAGGATGTCCCACACCGCGTCCATCTTGAACGTGTCTTCGGTCGTGAGGACGATGGTGCTCTCGGTGCGCGAGAAGTCGATCGTCGTCTTCGATCCTTTGAAGTCGTAGCGCTGCGCAATTTCCTTGCGCGCCTGATTGACCGCGTTGTCGACTTCCTGCAGGTCGACGGTAGACGTGATGTCGAACGATGCCTGACTGGCCATGCCGCGATCCTAACGCACGTCGACGCCGGCGACGCGACGAGACCGGCTGGGCGCGTAGACATCGTCAGGGCGAGCCGCTAGGCTAGCTCGGTGCGGAGCGCGAGCACATCGCTGCAGCGGCCGGCGATCCTCGTGCTGTTCGCGACACTCGCCGGCCTCGTCCTGCTCGTGGCCGGCGCGCGCCTCGTCACGCCCTCACCGCTCGACGCGCCGATTGGCGACGGAAGCTGGACGGGCCGGACGCGCGCGTGGTTCACGACGCGCGGCTTCTACCGGCCCGAGGTCGATCCACAGACCGGCGCGCAATTCAGCTGGACGAGCGGCCGATCGCGCCTCGTCTTCGCCAGCCTCGATCGGTCCCAGCCGTATCGTCTGCGGTTCGATTTCCATGTCGTCAGGCCGGAAGGCGCGCCGCTGCCCGACGTCGCGGTCGCCATCGACGGCGTCACGCGCGGGCACACGTCACTGACGTCCGCGATCGGCGACATCGAGGTCGACGTGCCCACGCGCCGCACCGCCGGTCTCCTCGTCGTGCTCGATGTGTCGAACACGTGGACGCCCAAGGATGGGGAGGCGCGCGTCCTCGGCATCATCGTCGACGACGTGAGGCTGGAGCCGGCGAGTGGCCACTTCACCGTCAGCTGGCCGGCGATCGGATGGGCGGCGCTCGCGATCGCGACGTTTGCGACGGGTATCGTGTTGTGCGGGCCGCCGCTCCCCATCGCGATCGCGCTCGTCGCGATGATCGTCGCCGGCGTCGATTGGCTCCTGTGGCTCGACGCGGCATTCATCGGCGGCGACGTGTTGCGTCTCGTCACGATCGGTGCGAACGTCGCGACGCTTGGTGCCATCGTCGCGATCCTTCGCCGGCTGACCGCAGGGCGGCACGCGCTGTGGCCCGAGTGGCCCACGGCCGCGGCGATCGTCATCGGTCTCACCGCGTTGAAGCTCGCGTGCTTCACGCACCCGCAAATCGCGCTCACCGACGCGATGTTCCAGGTTCATCGCGCGGAGCTCGTGCATCGCGGCGAGTACTTCTTCACGTCGCTGACGCCGGCGCCGAGCTTCGAGTTTCCGTACGCCGTCGCGCTCTACGTCGCGGCGCAGCCGTTCTGGTCGTGGTTTCGTACGGAGCTCGATTTGGCGAATCTGCTCCGCGGACTCGCGCTCATCGCCGACGCGTTCGTCGGCTTCGCCGTCTATGCCGTCGCGCGTCGTCAGTGGGCGTCGGCGCCGATGGCGCTCCTCGCCGCGGCGATCTGGCCGCTGACACGCGCGCCGGCGATGGCGCTGGGCCACGCGAATCTCACCAATCTCTTCGGTCAGGGGCTGTTCGGCGTTGCGATGGGCGCGTTCGCCTGGATGGCGGCGGGCGGCCGAACCTCGCCGATCGCGCTCGCTGCCGGCGGCGTGATGCTGACGCTCGCCTTTCTCTCACACTTCAGCACGCTCTCGATCGGCCTGATCCTCATCGGCGCGACGGCGATGGGCGTGATCGTCCTGGCCGGACGGCAGGCCGCGCTGCGCCGAGTGGGCGTCTGGATGTGCATCGTGGCTGCGATCGCGTTTGCGGTCGCGTACGTCGTCTACTATTCGCATTTCAACGCGCTCTACCGCGAGACGTTCACGCGCGTCTTGTCCGGCGTGGATCGCGCGTCGGCGACGTCGATGGTGGCCGATCCGGCGACCAAGTTCCGCCGCTGGATCACCGAGGATCAATTCGCGAACGACTACGGGCTGCCGGGCGTTGCGCTGTTCGCCAGCGCCGCGATCGGTCTCGTATGGCTGCTGCGACGGCGGCCGCAGGACGGATTGACGATCGTGCTCGGGGTGTGGGCGCTCGTCTGGGTGGCGGCTTCGGCCCTCGGCATCTTCTCGTCGGTGGAGCTGCGCGCGAATCTCGCGGCCACGCCGATGTTCGTCTGCCTCGCCGCGTACGCGCTCGGCGCGATGGGGCGGACGTCGCGATCGGGGCTGGCCGTCGCGGCAGCCGGCCTCGTCGCGATCGCGCACGATGGCGTGCGCGTGTGGTTGTTCTGGCTGGGACGGTGAGCGGTTACAGATACGCGAACAACCCGCGTAGCGCGTCGAAGAGCACCGCACCGAACGCGCGGACGAGCGGACCGACGTCGCCGGACGAGGTGGCCGTCGACACGGCGACGGGATCGGTGACGAGCAGCCAGATCGCGGCGCCGGCCAGCGCGGCGGCGACGAGGCCAATCACGGCGACGAGTCCGACACTCCAGCGCGTCATGCTCTCCATGCGATCACCGTCGACGCGGCGTCCGCGCCTGCCGATTGGGACGCGGCGCCGAGGCGGACGGTTGGCTCCGCGCAATCCAGCCTTGCGATCGCAGAAACGCGTCGATGACCATGCCGGCGTCGAAGGCGATCGGCCCCTCGCCGGTTTGATGATGGCGGACGAACCAGTACATCGGCGGTCCCTGCAGCAGGCCGATCGCGAAATCCAGATTCACCGCCGCCGGCAGCTCGCCGCGTGCGATCGCCCGGCGAATCGCGCGCCCCAGTTGAATCCGCGGCGGCTCCAGTACGCGTGTGCGCCAGGCCTGTCCGAACGCCGGATTGCGCGCGGCATACGCCATGAAGTGCGGCAGGATCCGCTGACGGATCTCGGCGGCTTTCGTTGGCGGCACGCGTCCCATCACGGCCAGCAGATCGGCGCGCAGATCGCCGGTGTTCGTGTCGGGCAGCTCGTCCTCGAAGCCGTGCAGCGCGGCCATGACTTCGAGGCAGAGCGCGTCCTTGTCCGGCCAGTGCTTGTAGATCGTCGCCTTGCTCACGCCGGACGCCGCCGCGATCGCATCCATGCTGGTCGCATCGATGCCCCGTTCGGCAAAGAGCCGCGCCGCCGCCTGAAGGACGGCATCGTGCGCGCGTGTGCTCCTCGTGCGCGCCATCTCAGATCTGGATGCGTGAGAACCGATGGGCGCCGAACGCCAGGAAGACGATCGCCACGACGCCCAGCACCGCGAGGTTGACGCCCACGCTGAAATGGCCCGCGCCGATTAGCGCGCCGCGCAGGCCGTCGATGCCGTAGGTCAGCGGATCGATCCGCGTAATCACCGTCAAGGCCGCCGGCAGGTTCGACAGCGGGAACAGCGCGCCCGAGAGGAAGAAGATCGGCATCACCAGAAAGTTCATGATGAGCTGGAAGCCCTGCATGTTCTGGAGCGTCGATCCGATCGCCATGCCGAGCGCGGCAAAGACGATGCAGATGAGCGTGATGAAGAGGAAGGCGAGCGGCAGCGCCGCGACGCCCGCCGGCCGGAATCCGGCGATCAGACAGATGACGAGCACCAGCACGCCCTGCAGCACCGCGACGGTCGATCCACCCAGCGTCTTGCCGATCATGATGTGCAGACGCGGCACCGGCGCGACGAGCGTCTCCTTGAGGAAGCCGAACTGCCGATCCCACAGCAGGCCGATGCCGGAGAAGATCGACGAGAACAGCACCGACATGCCGATCACGCCTGGCGCCACGAACTGCAGATAGCTGCCGCGGCCCGCCTGTTGGAAGACGGGACCGAGGCCGAAGCCCAACGCCAGCAGATAGAGCAGCGGCTGACCGAGCGACGCGACGATCTGCGCGCGCGATCGCGTATAGCGCTTCAGCTCGCGCAACCAGAGAATGTAAATCGCCCGCACGTCATCGCCTCCACATCTTCGCGGCCTGCCGCATCTGATCGGCGGCGTCCGCACGCTCGTCACGAATGGTCGATCCGGTCAGCGCCAGGAACGCGCCTTCGAGCGAGTCCGTGCCCGTCTGCTGCCGCAGCTCCGCGGCCGTGCCCTGCGCGACGATGCGGCCGTGATCGATGATCGCGATGCGTCCCGCTACGCGTTCCGCCTCGTCCATGTAGTGCGTCGTCAGGAACACCGTCACGCCTTCGGTCTCGTTGAGGCGTTTGACGTGCGTCCAGAGCTGGTTGCGGCTCTGGGGATCGAGACCGAGCGTGGGCTCGTCGAGGAAGAGCACTTTCGGCGTGTGCAGGAGACCGCGCGCGATTTCGAGGCGGCGCTTCATGCCGCCCGAGAACTGTTTCACGAGCGAGTCGCGGCGCTCCCAGAGCTCGAAGAGCTTCAGGAGCATCTCGGTGCGCTCGTGACGCGTGCGCCGCGGCACGTGATAGAGCACGCCGTGCAGCTCCATGTTCTCGCGCGCCGTCAGCTCGCCGTCCAGGCTCGGATCCTGGAAGACGATGCCGAACCGGCGGCGGACGTCGTTGGCGTGCGTCGCGGGATCGAGGTCGTCGATCCGCACGGTGCCGCTCGTCGGCCGCTGCAGCGTCGTGAGCATCTGGATGGTGGTCGTCTTCCCGGCGCCGTTGGGGCCGAGGAAGGCGAAGATCTCGCCGCTCGCGACGTCGAATGACACGTCGTTGACGGCCGTCACGTCGCCGAAGCGCTTGACGAGGTTGTGGACCTGAATCATGGCGGCCATGGTGGAGTCGAAATACTAAACGGTTCAGTTTAGTTTTGCAAGCGCCGGATTCTCACGCTTCCGTCGTCTCGAACATGCCCGCCGGGCCGCCCGCGAGGCGCGCGAGCGATCGATGCGCGCGCCATTCCAGCATCAGCAGCGCCTGGCGCGCGACGAGGACGGCGCCGCAGGCGAAGAGAAGCGCCGCGAGCGCGGTGAGCGCGCGGCTGTGGAAGAGGAAGTGCCACTGCAGCACCCAGCCGATGAGCAGCACGACCGGACCGAACAGGATCATCGGCAGCATCATGTGCGTGCGGTCCGCCTTCGGCGGGCACCCGAATGGCAGGCCTTCGATGACGAACAACTGTGGCGCGAGGAGAAACGCGGTCACGGCGAGGCCGTAGACGGTGAACAGCGCTGCGTCCGCCAGGCCCCATCGCCACGCGAACGCGGGGAACGTCAGCAGTAGCGGCACGGCCGCGAACGGCAGCCAGAGCGACCAGTAGATGCCGCGGACGAACGCGCGGATGCCGTCCCGCGGCGCCAGCAGAAAGATCCACGACGCGCGGAAGTGATCCGAGTACGCGAGCACCATGCACGCCATGAACGTCACGAGCGAGAGGATCTCGGGCGCCAGGCCGATCGCGCTGGGCGCCGCGCCGACGAACGGCGACGGGCCGCGCAGCGAGCGCACGATGATCGGGATGTAGAGAAACAGCGTGACCAGCGACTGCGCCATCGCACGGCGGAACTGCCAGTCGCGCCGCATCATCGCCGACAGGAAGCCGAACGCGGCGCGGCCGGACGGCCGCCCCGTCAGCCTCCCGACGAGCCGGCCCGCGATCGATCGCCGCATGCGCCGGTGCCCACGCGACGCGCGCAGCACGCCGACGACGCGCGAGAGATAGCCCGCGGAGAGCGCTCGGACGCCGTACGCCATGAGCACGAGCGAGACGACGGCGCCGGCGATCGCGGGTCATCGGAGCGGAATGGCCGGCGGCGCCTGTCCGATCACGCCGAGCGCGCTGAACCACGCGATCGGCAGGAACGACAGATCGACGTGCGGCAGCCACGGCACCGTGGCGAGCGCACGCCGTACCGGCCGGGCGACGTTGAACAGCAGCGGCGACAGCGTGACGAGGAGCTGCATCCACAACGCGGCGCTGCGCAGCCGCGACGCCGGCAGCACGCGGAAGAGCAGGCCGAAGAGCGCGCACGCCATCAACGCGATGAAGATGCCGGCAAGACACGCGGACCCGAAGTGCGTGAGCGGGTAGAACCAGCGCGCCTCGGGCTTCAGCAGTCCCGCGAGCGACGGTGGCCCGCTGACCGTGAGCTCGAGACGCAGGACGACGGCGAGGAGATAGGTGAGCTTGGCGGTGAAGTACGTCGCGCCGGCGATTGGCTGGTGCGCGAGGACCGTGGCTTCCGCGGGATTGAGAAACGAGTTCGACGCCTCGACGACGAGCACGACGAGGAGCAGCATCGAGCTGATGCCGAGCGTGATCAGATCGTACTCGCCGAGCGGCATCGATCCGAGCGCGAGCAGGCACATCAGCGCCCCGGGGATGAGCAGGCCCATCGACGTGAGCTGCAGCGCCTGCCGATCGGTGCCGAGCGCGCCCGTCACTTCCTTGCGCTCGCCCAGTGCGCCGAAGAGCTGCACGAGCTGCGCGAGCTGGCGGCGATCCACGCCGAACGGCGCGGTCACGACGGCGATCGCGCGCACGAGCGCCGGCGTCATCGGGGCGCGAGACCCTGAAGAATCTGCGCGACGCGCGGCTCCGCGCTCTCGGCGTCCGTGAGATCGCGGAACACGGCCTCGAGGCTCGTCTCGTGCGCCTGCGTCTTCAGCGCATCCGGCGATCCGTCGGCGACGAGCCGTCCTTTGTCGATGATCAGCACGCGCGTGCAGATGCGCTCGACGACGTCGAACACGTGCGAGCTGTAGACGATGGTGCGGCCCTGCGTGGCGAGCGCGGCGAGCAGGGATTTGACGAGCACGGCGCTCTCGACGTCGAGGCCCGTGAGCGGCTCGTCCAAAAAGACAATGGCCGGGTTGTGGAGGAGCGCGGCGCTGATCAGGACTTTCTGCCGCATGCCTTTCGAGTAGCTGCCGAGCGCGGCGAGCCGCTGATCGATCAGATCGAACGACGTCAACAGCGCCTCGATGCGCGCGGCGAGCGTGCGATCGTCGAGGTCGTGCAGCCGCCCGCAGAGCTCGAGGAATTCCTGCGCGGACAGGCTTTCGTACAGGTCAGCCGCTTCAGGCACGTAGCCGATGCGCCGCTTGAGCTCGACCGACTGGCCCGGCAGACGCAGCCCATCGACCTCGACGCAGCCGGAGCGCGCTTCCAGAATACCGGTGAGGATTTTGATCGTCGTCGACTTGCCCGCGCCGTTCGGGCCGAGCAGCCCGGTGACCTCGCCGCGGCCGATCGAGAACGTCAAGCCGTGCAGCACGTCGGTCGCGCCGTAGCTGAAGCACAGGTCCTCGACGTGAATCGCGGCGTCGGATGGCGGCATGGACCGCTGCTTGTATCACACATCCCGCGCGGCGCATCTGTCCCAATCGTGGATGGTGCAAGGGCGCGAGCGGATCAGCGCAACGCCGGCTCCCTATTGCTTCGGACGAGCCGGCAGCACCGCCCACTGACGGCTGCGGACAGTAACTCTCTGTCGGTGCACTTTGACCCGAATCGCGAGGGGCTTGCCCGTCATGTCGGCGTCCGTGGCCTGGACGCGAAGCACGTAGGCTCCCGCCGTTTCGCGGACGATTCGCGCATACGACGAATCGCCTTCGCCGACGAGGACTTTCATGAGCGCGCCACCGGCCGATCCCGTGAATTGAGAAAGCCATCGATAGGCCGCATCGACGTCGCGCTCGAGATTGTCGTGTTGCTTCAGTCCGGAAGACGCGGAGGCGGAGTACCGCTCCATGGTGCTGTGATCGAGAAAGAGCGCGTAGACCATGGTATTGGAGCGCGCCGCATCCTGTCCGATCTTTCGCGGCAAATCGCCTATGTCTGGCCGTCCTCCTGGCCGATCGGCCAATGTGACACCTTCGCTGACGAGGACAAGGACTTTCCGTCCTGGTAGCCGTCCCATCCGGATAACGAGATCGTCGAGCATGCCGAGGCTGGCGCGCGCCTGCGCCTCCAACGAGGCGATCGTTGTCCACACTTCCTGGTCGAGTAGCTCCGGACAGGTTCGATAGTCCGTGCCGCAATGAAAGCGAAGGATCTGTTCTCTCATTGCAGGATCGCTGCTGTAGTCGATGAGCTCGGAGGCACGGAGATTGTACGTTCCGGCCGGTTGGGGCAGAAGCTGTCCAGAAACGTCAAGCAGAGCTCGCGCGATCGTACGATGATCGCGCGTCGGCTCGAGCCGAGGCCCCAACGGGAACGTATAGAGACCAATCAGCGCACTATCGGGAAGCGCCTGGACGAATCCGGTCGCCGCCTTCGCAATCGCCGGCGACGCACTCGGTGAAAACGTCAGCGCGTCAATGGCCAAGACGAAGACTTGGTTGAGCGGCGGCTGGCCGACCGCCGCGGCGGATAACGACTCGGGAGGCGACGACACCGACGCCGAGGAGGCTGCGCCAATTGCCGCGCTGTTGAACCGGACTCGATCGACGCTCAGAAGAGCATGCGGCTTTCCGTTGATCGTCACCGCGAAGTCCTGCGCGGTCAATTCCGGGACGACACTCCCGTCTCGCCCGACGACTTGGGCCTGAATCTCGATGACGTCAACGCCGCTTCTGAAAGTCTGACGACCTTCAATTGCCACGGCGAATGTGGCGACCAGTGAAAAGATGACGAACAGTCTTCTGTTCACATGCACAGCGTTTGCTCACGCGACCGACGAGGTTTGTGCGGGGCGAGATGCTCTCGCCCCGCACAGGAGACCGCGGACGTTCGCCCTCGACGAAAAGAATGGCGTCCGACCGGTACCGCACTGTCGGTCCAAGTCTGCGAGCGTCGATCCACGGTGCGACGACCGAGGACTCCTGCATATGGGGTGTAGCCCCATTCTGATAGTGGAGGCTG
>DASZVJ010000202.1:0-12996 GCA_035547155.1 Vicinamibacterales bacterium | reverse complement strand
CGCGCGGCCGATTGCGAGCTGCTGCTGCTGACCGCCGGACAGATCGCCGCCGCGCCGATGCCGCATCTGCTTCAGCACTGGAAACAGCTCGTAGATCCGCGGCGGAATCGCACGAGGTCCGCGCTTACGAATGCCGAGTCCGACGCGAAGATTTTCCTCGACGGTGAGGTGCGAGAAGATGTCGCGCCCCTGCGGCACGTAACCGATCCCCAGCCGCGCACGCGCTTCGGCCGGCATCTTCGTCAGCTCCGTGCCGTCGAACGTCATCGTGCCCGAATCGATCGGCAGCAGTCCCATCACGCACTTGAGCAGCGTCGTCTTGCCCATGCCGTTGCGGCCCATCAGGCACGTGCGCGAGCCCGCGCGAACCGCGAGGCTCACGTCCCACAGCGTGTGACTGCCGCCATACGACTGATTCAGCGTCTGAATGCCGAGCACGTCACGCTCCGAGATACACGTCGATGACGCGTTGATCGTTCTGGACCTGATCCATGCTGCCCTCGGCGAGCACGCGCCCTTCGTGCAACACCGTCACGCGGCGCGCGATCGATCGGACGAAGTCCATGTCGTGCTCGACGACGACGACCGAATGCGTGCCGGCAAGCGACAACAGCAGCTCCGCCGTCCGTTCCGTCTCCTGCGGCGTCATGCCCGCGACGGGCTCGTCGATCAGCAGCAGCTCCGGCTGTTGCATCAGCAGCATGCCGATCTCCAGCCACTGCTTCTGTCCGTGCGCGAGCGTGCGCGCCAGCGTCGTGCGCCGATCGGACAGACCGATCGTCGCCAGCACGTCGTCGATGCGCGCGCGCTGTGCGGAGCCGAGCTTCGCGCGCATCACCTGCCAGAACGTGCGAGGGCCCGCGAGCGCGAGCTCGAGATTTTCGAAGACCGTCAGATATTCGAACACCGTCGGCTTCTGGAACTTCCGTCCGATGCCGGCGCGCGCGATCTCCGGCTCGCTCATCTGCAGCAGATCCATGCGGCGGCCGAACCACGCCGTGCCGCTGTCCGGCCGCGTCTTTCCCGTGACGACGTCCATCATCGTCGTCTTGCCGGCGCCGTTCGGGCCGATGATGCAGCGCAGCTCGCCTGGCTCGACGTAGAGCGTCAGCGCGTCGAGCGCCTTGAAACCGTCGAAGCTGACCGTCAGCTTCTCGAGATAGAGAATGTGATCGCGCTCCGGCGTCATGACGACTTCCTTCCGTCCGGCAGCAGACCGATGATGCCGCGCGGCAGGAACAACGTGACGCCGATGAACAAGGCACCGAGCGCGTACAGCCAGACTTCCGGCAGTGCGCCGGTGAAGTACGTCTTCGCGTAGTTCACGAGGATCGCGCCGAGCACCGCACCGACGAGCGTGCCGCGGCCGCCCACCGCGACCCAGATGACGACCTCGATCGAGTTGATGGGCGCGAACTCGCTCGGGTTGATGATGCCGACCTGCGGCACGTAGAGCGCGCCAGCGATGCCCGCGATCACCGCGGACATCACGAACACCCACAGCTTGTACGACTCGACGGGATAGCCGAGAAAGCGCGTGCGGCTCTCGGCGTCGCGGACCGCGCGAATCACGCGCCCGGCACGCGACATCAGCAGCCAGCGGCACGCGAGATAACTGAGCGCGAGCGCGACGACCGTCGCGACGAGCAGCGACACGCGCGCGCCGTCGGTGTGCAGATCGAACCCGAGCAAGTCCTTGAAGTCCGTGAAGCCGTTGTTGCCGCCGAACCCCATGTCGTTCCGGAAGAACGCGAGCAGCAGCGCGTAACTCAGCGCCTGCGTCATGATCGACAGATAGACGCCAGTGACGCGCGATCGAAACGCGAGCCAGCCGAAGACGAGCGCGAGCACCGCCGGCACGAGCGCCATCATGATCGCGGCAAGCCAGAAGTGGTTGAAGCCCCACCAGAACCACGGCAGGCTCTTCCAGTTCAGGAAGACCATGAAGTCCGGCAGGATCGGATCGCCGTAGACGCCGCGCGGGCCGATCTGGCGCATCAGATACATGCCCATCGCATACCCGCCGAGCGCGAAGAACGCCGCGTGGCCGAGGCTGAGGATGCCGCAATATCCCCAGACGAGATCGACCGCGAGCGCGAGCATCGCGTAGCAGAGATATTTGCCGATGAGCGTGAGCGCGTACGGCGAGAGATGGAATACCGACGACGCCGGCACCAGCAGGGCCAGGACCGGCACGACAACGGCCGTCGCGGCGAGCACCGCGAGCAGGACCACGCCGCCCCGGTCCTCGTGCGCGAGGGCCGGCAGGAATCGATGCGATGTCACTACGATTGGCTCTCCGCCGCGCGTCCGGTCTGCGGGAACATCCCGCGCGGACGCCGTTGAATGAAGAGGATGAGCGCGACGAGCACGACGATCTTCGCGAGCACCGCGCCCGCGAACGGCTCGAGCAGTTTGTTGACGATGCCCATCGACATGCCGCCGATCAGCGCGCCCCACAGATTGCCGACGCCGCCGAAGACGACGACCATGAACGAGTCGATGATGTACGACTGCCCCAGGTTCGGGCCGACGTTCGTCAGCTGGCTCAGCGCCACGCCGGCGACGCCCGCGATGCCGGATCCGAGCCCGAACGTCATCGCGTCCACCCATCGGCTCCGGATGCCCATCGCCCGCGCCATCGTGCGGTTCTGCGACACGGCGCGGATGTCGAGACCGAGCCGCGTGCGCTTGAGGACGAGTTGCAACAAGCCGAACACGATCAGCGTGAACAGGATGATGTAGAGCCGGTTGTACGTCAGGCCGAGCGCACCGTTGATCTGCCACGTGCCGCTCATCCACGCCGGCGTCTCGACGGAGCGATTGAGCGCCGTGAAGATCGAGCGCACGCCCTGCTGCAGCACGAGGCTCACGCCGAACGTCGCGAGCAGCGTCTCGAGCGGCCGGCCGTAGAGGAACTGGATGATCGTCCGCTCGATGATGATCCCGACGAGGCCGGCGACGACGAACGCGGCCGGGATCGCGACGAGGATCGACGCGCCGATGTGGTTCGGCATCGCCGTCTGGACCACGTACGTCGTGTACGCGCCCAGCATCATCAGCTCGCCGTGCGCCATGTTGATGACGCCCATGACGCCGAACGTGATCGCCAGGCCGATGGAGATGAGCACCAGCACCGAGCCGAGGCTCAGCCCGAAGAACAGCGTCTCGACGACGGAGTACAGCCAGATGCGGGAGTCGATCGATTGCACGGCCGCGGCCGCGGCGGTGCGGACCTGTTCGTCTGATTCCGTGTAGCTGCCGTCCGATCCCTTCTCGAGCAGCGCGGCGAGCCGATTGCGGGCGTCGGCGCTGAGACGGCTCGACAGCGTGTGGACGGCCGCGAGACGCGCGTCGTGGTCCGTGCCGTCGAGGGCCGCCAGCGCAAGTCCGGTCTCGATTTCGCGACGGACCGTCCCGTCGCGCTCGACGCCGAGGCGTTGCTGCAGCAGCGCGGCCGTCGCGTCATCGATCGTGCCGCTCAGCAGGCTCTTGACGGCGTCCCGACGGACGTCGACATCGGCGCTGCCGAGATCGAAGCGCGCGATCGCCATGCGCAGCACGCGGCGGAGACGGTTGTTGGTGCCGATTTTCGTGAGGTCGTCGCGGGAAGCCGATCCGTCGGGCTTCAGCGTCAGCGGATCGATCAACGCCAGCGTCGTCAGCGCATCGTCGGCCGAGGCGACGAGGAAGACGCGCTGGTCGCTGTTGCGTGCGAACAGGCGATCCTCGATGAACGCCGCGAGCACGGCGCGCGTGCTCGGATGGCCGCTGGTGGTCATCTGCTCGACGATCTGCTCCTTGTCGACGTAGCTGCCGTCGCGCAGGCCGCCGAGCCAACCCGTGAAGGTCTCGTCGGCGGTCTGCGCGCACAGCGGCCGTGCGAACAGGAACAGCGCGGCGAGCAGCAGCACGAGGTGCCGCTGCCCGCCGCGAACGGCGCGAGGAGCTATTTGTAGTTCTGTCCCGAGCACGTCTTGGTCTTCGTGTTGTAGTTGCCGCACTTGAGGGTCACCCAGTCGGCCGTGATGTCCTTGCTGCCCGGCAGGAAGTCGGACCACGCGTCGCCCGGCACCGTGCCCGGCGTCTTCCAGACGACGTCGAACTGACCGTCCGCGCGGACCTCACCGATGTAGACGGGCTTGGTGATGTGGTGATTCGGCAGCAGCGTCGCCGTGCCGCCCGTCAGGTTCGGCGTCGACAGGCCCGGCAGCGCCGCGAGCACCTTCGTGACGTCCGTCGTCCCCGCCTTCTGCACCGCCTTCACCCACAGGTTGAAGCCGATGTAGTGCGCCTCCATCGGATCGTTCGTCGTGCGCTTCGGGTTCTTGATGTAGGCGTGCCACTGATCGATGAACGCCTTGTTGGCCGGCGTGTTGATCGACTCGAAGTAGTTCCACGCCGCGAGATGGCCGACGAGCGGCTTGGTGTCGAGGCCCGAGAGCTCTTCCTCACCAACCGAGAAGGCGACGACCGGGATGTCCTCCGCCGAGATCTTCTGGTTGCCGAGCTCCTTGTAGAACGGCACGTTCGCGTCGCCGTTGATCGTCGAGACGACGGCCGTCTTCTTGCCCGCCGATCCGAACTTCTTGATCTCCGAGACGCGCGTCTGCCAGTCGGAGAAGCCGAACGGCGTGTAGTTGATCGAGATGTCCGCGTCGGCCACGCCCTTCGCCTTCAGGTAGGCCTCGAGGATCTTGTTCGTGGTGCGCGGATAAACGTAGTCCGTGCCCTCGAGGACCCAGCGCTTCACGCCGACGTCCTTCATCAGGTAGTCGACCGCGGGAATCGCCTGCTGGTTCGGCGCCGCGCCCGTGTAGATGACGTTCTTCGACGACTCCTCGCCCTCGTACTGGACGGGATAGAACAACAGGCCGTTGTCCTTCTCGAAGACCGGCAGCACGGACTTGCGCGAGACGGACGTCCAGCAGCCGAACACGACGGCGACCTTGTCCTTTTCGAGCAGCTGCGCGGCCTTCTCGGCGAACAGCGGCCAGTTGGACGCGGGATCGACGACGACGGGCTCAAGCTTCTTGCCGAGCAATCCGCCCTTCTTGTTCTGTTCGTCGATCAGCATCAGCACGGTGTCCTTCAGCGTCGTCTCGCTGATCGCCATCGTGCCGGAGAGGGAATGCAGGATGCCGACTTTGATCGTCGCCTGCGCGGCGGACACTTTGAGATAGGCCGCCGAGGCGATGAGCAGCGCCGCGACCAGCCAGACCTGTCTACGCTTCATAGTGTGCAGCTCCTTGAAGTTCGAAGTTCAAAGTTCGAAGTTCGAAGTTTGAAATACCTACATCTGGATCTGGAGACCAACGCCGTACGCGTTGCTGTTGGTCTTCACGGCGGAGAACGTGGTGTTCCGGTAGAAGAACATCAGGCGCGCGTTGAACTCTTTCAGGATGTAGTTGACGTTGATCTCCGTCGTCTTCTGGTCGTAGTCCGGATCGGCGTCGCTCAGGCCCTTGCTGAAATTCGCCTTCGCGAACTTGCCGAGCAGCTGGAACGTGCCCATGCCGGTCGTCGGCTTCGGGAACAGATACGCGCCGAGCACGTAGCCGCCCTGACTGTTGCCGTAGTGCGAGTCGTAGCCGCCCAGCTTGTCGTAGGCGGCGTACTCCGCTTCGACCGAGACCGTGCCTCCGCCGCCGAGCTTCTTCTCGAGCAGGAAGTCGCCATTGCCCGCGGTGTTGCCGTCCTGCGCCTGGATGGCGCCGCCGATCGCGAGCAGGTTCTTGCCGCCGTAGTAGGTGCCGTTGAGGTAGTAGCCGTCTTCCGGATCCCAGAGGTCGACCTGTGCGCGCGCGGCGACGAGCACGTCGGTGTCGCCCGTCAGCGACGCGCCGTCGAAGACGCCGCCTGAGAGTTTCAGCTTGCCGAACTGGCCCCAATAGAGCACGCCGTTGTCGCGGCCGGTCGCGACGAACGGATAGCCGTCCTGCACGCCGTCGGTATAGACGCCCCACTGATTCGAGTAGTACGGCCCGTAGAGATTGGCGCGGTCGCTGGGCGGCAGGAACCGGCCCATCCAGATGTTGACCTTCGGCGACACGGCAATCTGTGCCGCCGCGTCGAGCACGCCGATGTTGTTCGTCGCACCGTTGTACTCGGTGTTGAACATGAACTTGATGTTGCTGGTCGGCGCGCCGTTCACGTACAACCGCGCGCTGTTGACGAGGAAGGATGCCGTGGTGTCGCCGCCGTCGGGCGACGTCGCCGCGAAGCTGGTCTGGAGACCGGCGCCGACGGTCACCGGCGGAGCTGTCTGCGCCTGCGCGGACGCAGCAGTCAAGACGAGCGCGCCCGCGGCAGCCGCGGACAGGAAGGATCGAAGACTCCGGGCCGGCCGATCGCCGACACGTCGATTGCGCATGAGGTGTCCCTTCGAAGAAGCGGCGCGCGAGGCGCCGTGTGGATGAATGCGAGTCATGGTGCCGAGCCCGCGCATTGCACGCGGACGTTTCACCATGGCTGCAAGCGACGCTCCATGGCGCGCGCCGGGCCGATCGCGGGATTTTCTTGGGAAAACTGCAGATCGTCGCGATCGACGGCTCAGACAGAAATGTCTATCGGCCTATCGCCTTCCACAGCGATGTCGAATATGGTGCCCATCGCAGGTCGCCGGCGCGGTGGCGCGATCGCGGGAAGACGTGACGCGCGAGTCGCCGATCGACCGGACGCCGATCGGGCACCGGGCCGTCAAGGGACAGAAATGTTCGAGATTGCGGTGCGCGGCACAAGGCTGTCGAGGGGTGCCACGCGCCGCGCGCTAGACGCGCGCGGATGCGGGCCCGCGGCGCTTGACCGCGATCGTGATGCCGAGCGCGAGCCCGGCGACCGCACCGATGCCCGCGCCGATCAGCTGACCGCGAATCAGCCGGCCGGTCGCGTACTTGATGACGTCAGGAATCTGCACGAGCGCTTGAATCTGCGTGCCTTGCGGAAGGCCGCCTGGCGCCGTGTACCACGACAGCGCGGGCGGCACGATGTACGACGCGAGGACGATGCCGATGAGTGCCCCGAGCAGCATGAGGATGACCGTGGTCTTCACGGGCCACATTATGACGCCGGCAGACCCGCCGGTCCCGATCCATCCCTGGTATCAGGACCGGCGGCGCCGGCACGAGCACTGGCTCATCCGGCCAGCGGTCGCTCGAGATCGACGAGGTTGATGTCGCGCCCACGGCGCGGGCGCGCCGATCGAGGATTCGGCGTCGCGCGCAGCGCGACGGCGATCTGGCGCTGGGCTTCGGCCGCGATCCGCCGCTGCTTCTCCCGCTCATACCGCGCCTCGTCGCGCGTCGAGTCCCAGGTCCGCGTCGCGTGCGGTGCGGACGCCATCACGGGCTCGCGCCAGCCGCACGACGAGCACACGACGTGCGCGGGCATGCCCCCGATCTTCGGTGTGATGACCGTGTGGCGATGCTGACACCAGAAGCGGCGCAGCGACCGCCAGAGCGTTGTGTCTTGCTGTTCGATGATTGCAGTTCCAGACGCCATAAGTTGGCGACTAGAAGCGCAACTTCGATACCACTACCTGCCGATCCGGCAAGGCACTCGGCCGCGATGACTTAGCGACACGTCGTCAGTGTTGTAAGCGCAAGAGTCTTCCCCACGGAAGACATCTCTCTTCGCGACGGAGGGCTACCTCCCTCCGCGCAGGGCGAACGCCACGATCCCATCGCTCGCGACGGGGTTGTTGAAGAACCCGCCGCCGGTCGCGGCGATGACCACGTACTGCCGGCCATCCCGACCTTCGTAGGTCATCGGCGTGGCTTCCGCCGCGGCGTCGAGCTTGACGGTCCACAATTCGCGGCCGGTCCTGGCGTCGAAGGCGCGGAAGCGGCGGTCATCCGTCGCGCCGACGAACACAAGCCCGCTCGCCGTGGCGATCGTGCCGCCGTTGCCCGGACGTCCGGTCTGCTGTTTGTCGGCGGGCAGGCTGTCGGTCACGCCGAGCGGGACGCGCCAGACGAATTCGCCGGTGCTGACGTCGACGGCGGTCAGTTGTCCCCACGGCGGCTGCTGACACGGAAGCTGCTGCGGATCGCTGCCCTGGCGAATGCTGAAGCGGCCGCCGCCAGGCACACCTTCATAGGGACCATCCGGATCGACGCGATTGCCTTGTCCATTGCCCTGCGCCGTGCCCGTCGCATCGGCGGCGCGCGCCTTCAGACCGGAGAGCTGGCCAAGCTCGTTCGTGTTGACGAACAGATAGCCGAGCTGCGGATTGAACGACGTGCCGCCCCAGTTGACGCCGCCGTGATTGCCGGGAAACTGCACGCGCAGCCGATTGAAGGACACCGGCAGATACGGCCCGCCGAGCTGGACGCCTTCGATCAGCTTCCGGCATGCGGCCTCGATCTCCGGCGTCACCGTCGCGATGTCTTTCTCGCTCATCGTCATGCGCGCGAGCGGCGCCGGCTTCACGGGAAATGGCTGCGTCTTCGACGCGCGCTCGAGCGGCACCTCGCTCGCCGGTACGGGACGTTCCTCGACACCGAAGATGGGCTTGCCCGTGACGCGATCGAGCAGGAACAGCAATCCCGTCTTGCCGACGAGCGCCACGGCGGGAATCGTGCGGCCGCCCTGCTTCACATCGATGAGCGCCGGCGCGCCGGTGAGATCGGCGTCCCAGATGTCGTGATGCACGACCTGGAAGTGCCACAGATATTTGCCGGTGTTGGCATCGGCCGCGACGAGGCTCGAGCCGAAGAGATTGTCGCCTTCGCGATCGCCGCCGTACTGATCGACCGACGGCGCGCCGAACGGCATGTAGACGATGCCGCGCTCGGCATCGACGGCGAGGAAGCCCCACACGTTCACGCCGGAGCGCTGCGCGTTGCTCTGTCCGGACCATGTATCCGTATGCGGTTCGCCCGCGCGCGGCACGGAGTGAAACGTCCACGCGATCTTTCCCGTGCGCAGATCCCACGCGCGCACGTCGCCGGCCGGTCCGTGCGGCGGGTTCTCCTGCGTCATCCCGCCGGTGATGACGAGGTTCTTGTAGACGATGGGCGGCGAGCTCAGACCGTCGCGCCCGGGCAAGCCCTGCAGCACGTCCGGCGTGTTGAGATCGACGATGCCGTTCGCGCCAAACGCCGCGTTCGGCGCGCCCGTCGCGGCGTTCAGCGAGTACAGCTTGCCGTCGTTCGATCCGAACACGACCTGTGCCGGCGTCTGGCCAGCGCCGGGCCAGTACTCGACGCCGCGCGTCGCGGGATTGCCCGTCGGCAGCTTGTAGGCCCACAACTCGTGTCCGTTCGTCGGATCGATCGCGACGACGCGCGAGTACGGCGTCGCGATGTACATGCGGCCATCGGCGACGAGCGGTGTCACTTCACTGGACGCGAATCCCGAGCCGCGTCCGCCGCGCGCGGGAACCGCGGCCCCCGGCGCCGCTGGCGGCTTCATGTGGTACGTCCACGCGACGTCGAGCTGTCCGACGTTCGCCGGCGTGATCTGCGTCAGCGGCGAAAAGCGCATCCCGCCGGCATCGTGGCCGTACGTCGGCCATTCCTTCGCGAGATCACGCTGACCTTGACGCGCCCCCACACTCGCCGCGGCCAGCACCGCCGCAAGCGTCACCGTCGCCATCGTCGTCACACGAGTCATATCGTTGTCCCTCGTCCGTCCCTTGATCCCTTCGTCCCTTGGTCCCCTGGTCCCTTCGTCCCTTCGTCCCTGTCACTGTCGCGGCTCGTGACAATCGCCGCAATCCATCAACACTTGCCGCCGCTCGTGACATCGCTGACAGCCCGTCATCGTCGTCACGTCGGTCTCGAGCGCGATCGCTTCGCGCGTGGCGACGGGGCCGTGGCAGTCCTCGCAGGCAATCTTCGCGGCAAGATGCGAGGCGTGCGACCAGAACACGTAGTCCGGCAGTCGATAGACGCGCACCCACGGAATCGGCTGCGGCAATGCCGCGAGCGCGATTAGCCGCTGCAACGATTGGCTGCCTGCCGTGTTCGTTCGATGGCATGACGTGCACGTCGAGGCCGGCGGGTACGTCATGAGCCGGCCCTGTCCCGGATTGACGTGACACATCGTGCAGGCCAACCCGAGGGTGCCTGCGTGAAGACGATGGCTGTAAGGGATCGGCTGAACGGGTGCCGGAGGCGGCGCCGGCCGTTGATTCGGCACCGCATTGGCGCGCACGGTGAGGCACAGCACGAACACGCCAAACGCGGCCGCCAGGGCCCGAGCGTCCCGAGATCGATTCATCGTTCGCGCAAATCGTACTGGATGGAGGTGCGCGGCACCAAACGTTTTGCCGCCGTCCCCGTCTAAGGCAGTGTTCCGTCCACGACGGCGCGTCCGTTGCGTAGTAGTGACCGAGAGGCTTCTTGATGATCCGAACGACGTGTGCCGCCGCCTGCCTGTTACTCTCGCTGCTCACGGCGCGCCCGGCGTTCGCGCAGGACGCCGGCAGCGCTCACCTTCAAGTGACCGTCGTCGATCCGACGCGCGCCGCCGTTCCCGGCGCGACCGTCACCGTCATCGGTCTCGACGACGCCACACGCAAGACGACGCTCGCGCCGATCGTGTCGAACGATCGCGGCGTGGTGTCGTTCGATCGCCTGACGCCGGGCCGCTATTCGATCGAAGCGACGTTGCCGGGGTTCGATCCCGCGCTGCTGCGCGACGTGCCGCTGCGCCGCGGCGACAACCGCCACGTCCTGATGCTCACGCTGAAGACCGTGGTCGAAAACATTACGGTCGGCCGCGGTCAGGAGATCGCGTCGAGCCGCGACGCCTCGTCGTTCGGCACGAAGCTCACAGACGAAGACATCCAGACGCTATCGGATGATCCCGCCGAGCTGCAGCGCCAGCTCCTCGAGCTCGCAGGCCCGGACGCCGTCATTCGCGTCGACAGCTTCGAAGGCGGCGATCTTCCGCCGAAATCACAGATCAAGTCCGTCCACGTCACGCGCGATCAGTTCGCGGCCGAGGCCGCCTATCCTGGATCGACCTTCGTGGACGTCATCACCCAGCCAGGCAGCGGCGCGCTCACCGGCAATCTCAACCTCAACTATCGCGGCACGCTGTTCCAGGGCATCAGCCGTCCATTCGTGGACATCAAGCAGCCGGAGCTGAACCGGAACATCAACGGGACGATCGGCGGCACACTCGTCCCGAACAAGAGCGACTTCTCCGTCTCCATCTACCGCCAGCAGCAGTATTCGAGCCCGATTCTCAACCAGCCGCCGCAGCCGGCCGTCGTCATTCCCGTGAAGCAGGGCTATTCGGTCTGGCAGGCGAACGGCTTGTTGAACTATGCGCTCACGCGCGATCAGACCTTGCGCGTCAGCTACATCACCGCGAAACAGGAGCTGAGCAATCAGGGCGTCGGCGCGTACGACAGCCCGGAGCGCGCCTACGCCGGCGACTTCTTCGGCTATCAGACGCGCATTCAGGAAGCCGGCCCAATCGGGCGCCGGACGTTTCAGAACACGCGCATCCAGTTCACGTCGATCGATCAGTCGCAGACGTCCGCGCTCGAGGCGCCGACGATCGTGATTCAGAACCAGCGCACGACGGGCGGCGCGCAGGTGGCCGGCGGCACCAAGTCGCGGACGTTCGTCATCGCGTCGGACGTCGACTACATTCGCGGCATCCACTCGTGGCGCGCGGGGCTGCAGATCGATGGCGGCTGGTACGACTCCGACGCGAATTCCGGCTATCTCGGGACGTACACGTTCGCCGACGAAGCGGCCTATCAGGCGGGCACACCGCAGCTCTACACCCGTACGATCGGCGATCCGCGCGTGAAGTACTTCAACGCGCAGAGCGCCTTCTACGTGCAGGACGACGTGCGCCTCAGCAAGGCGCTCACGCTCAGTCCCGGCGTGCGCTACATGGTGCAGACGCACGTCGCCGACAAGACCGGCATTGCGCCGCGATTCGGCGTCACGTGGTCGCCCTTCAAGAGCGGCCGCACCTCGTTCCGCGGGAGCGTCGGCGTGTTCTACTGGCCGATGGAGACGTCACGGGTCTACGAGCAGACGATCCGGTTCGACGGCAATCACCAGCAGCAGATCCTCGTCGTCAACCCGACGTATCCGGATCCGGGATCCGTCACCGCGCAGCCGGGCAACAAGTACGTGCTCGGCGACTACTCGCTGCAGCGCAACCTTCGGTACAGCGCGGGCGTCGATCACACGTTCTCGCCGCGCGTGCGCGTCAACGCGCTCTACGCGTACGTGCACCAGTTCAACTTCTGGAGCGGCGCCAATCTCAACGCGCCGGTCGACGGTGTGCGGCCGGACCCGAGCTACGCGAACATCCTCGAAGCGCTCACCGGCGGTGAGGTCCGCCGGCATGACGTGACGCTGAATCTGACCGTCAGCATGCTCGCGCCCTCGCCCGCGAGCGCGGCGGCGATGTTCAACTGGCGGCGCCTGTCGCTCAACACGTCGTTCAGCACCATTCACGCCTACCAGTCCGGCGACGGCCCGTTCGTCCCGTCGCCGACGGGCACGCTCGCGACGGAATGGGGGCCGCAGCCGGCGGACCAGCCGTATCGCGTGTCGGCGTCGATCACCAGCACGCAGCTGCGGAACTTGAACGTCAACCTCTCGTTCACGAGCAACTCGGGCTCGCTCTACACCGAGACCACAGGCTTCGACGACAACATGGACGGTGTCCTGAACGATCGTCCCGACGGCATCGGGCTGCGCACCTTACGCACGCCGAACCAGGCGACGGCGAATCTGCGCGTCGCGTACACGATCGTGACGCGCGGCGGCGCCGGTCTCCCAGGTGGTGCGGCTGTGCCCGGCGCACGTCGATATCGCGTCAGCCTGACGTTCAACGCGAGCAACCTGACGAATCGCGCGAACTTCGGCGGCTACAGTGGCAATCTCAACAGCCATTTCGGCCAGCCGACGCTCGTCATCAACCCGCGCCGCGCGGACTTCGGCATGACGATCAATTTCTGAGATCGCGCGATGCGCTAGGCTGTTGGGCGATGGCGCTCGACGCCGAGATCGATCA
>DASZVJ010000201.1:0-44757 GCA_035547155.1 Vicinamibacterales bacterium | reverse complement strand
TTCGCCTTCATCGTCCCGAACGTGATGATCTGCGCCACGTTCTCGCGGCCGTACTTCCGCGTGACGTAGTCGATGACCTCGCCGCGCCGGCGCTCGCAGAAGTCGATGTCGATATCCGGCAGCGATACGCGCTCGGGGTTGAGGAACCGCTCGAAGTACAGATCGAAGTGCAGCGGATCGACGTCCGTGATCTTCAGGCAGTACGCGACGAGGCTGCCCGCCGCCGAGCCGCGGCCCGGTCCGACGGGAATCCCCTGGTCGCGCGCGTAGCGGATGAAATCCCAGACGATCAGGAAGTAGCCCGGGTACTTCATCTTGCAGATCATGTCGATCTCGTACTGCAAGCGTTCTTCGTACCCGGCAATCGTGTGACGCAGCTCGCCGCGCGCCTCCATCGCCTGCCATCGCGGCAGGCGGGCCTGGAAGCCTTCGCGCGTCACGTGCGAGAAATACGTCTCGGTCGTGAAGCCCGGCGGGACGTCGAAGTCCGGCAGGAAGGCCTGTCCCTTCGGCAGCGTGACGTCGCACCGCTCGGCCACGCGCAGCGTGTTCTGCAGCGCGTCGGGATGATCGGCGAAGACCGTCCACATCTCCTCGGCGGTCTTCAGGAAGAACTGATCGCCGTGGTACTTCAGGCGCTTCTCGTCGCTGACGCTCTTGCCCGTGCCGATGCACAGCAGCACGTCGTGCGGGTGCTGGTCCGTCTGACGCAGATAGTGCACGTCGTTCGTGCACACGAGCGGCAAGTTCAGCTCGCGCGCGATCGGCAGCAGGCCCGTGTTGACGATCTTCTGCTCCTCGATGCCCTGATACTGCATCTCGAGGAAGAAGTTGTTCGGGCCGAGGATGTCGCGGTACGTGGCCGCCGCTTCAAGGGCCTTCCGCGCCTGCGACGTGCGGATGCCCGTCGCGACTTCGCCCTTCAGACAGCTGCTCAGCCCGATGATGCCGCGTGAGTGCGCGGCGAGCAGCTCCTTGTCGATGCGCGGCTTGTAATAGAAGCCGTCGGTGTAGCCGGACGAGACGAGCTTGATGAGATTGTGGAAGCCTTCGCTGCTCTCGGCGAGCAGGACGAGGTGATTGGCCGTCTCTCCCGGCGTGCCCGACTTGTCGGTGCGCGCGCCCGGCGCCACGTAGACCTCGCAGCCGAGGATCGGCTTGACGCCGCGCTTGCGCGCTTCGTCGTGAAACGTGACGGCGGAGAACATGTTGCCGTGCTCGGTCACCGCCACGGCCGGCATCTTCAGCTGCGCGACACGATCCAGCATCTCGCCGATGCGGCACGCGCCGTCGAGGAGCGAGAACTCGGTGTGGAGATGGAGGTGGACGAAGTCTTTGGTCATCTTCTTGGCAATGGCGCGGGGCCCCACCCCCGCGCCTACGACGCTCACCGCCCTCGCGACGCTCGGGGGCTCGCGGCGTCATCCGTCCGCGTTACTCCCACTCGATTGTCGCCGGCGGCTTCGAGCTGATGTCGTAGACCACGCGGTTGATCCCGCGCACCTCGTTCACGATTCGCGACGAGATCGCGCCCAGCACGTCGTGCGGCAGACGCGCCCAGTCGGCGGTCATGCCGTCACGGCTCTCGACCGCACGAATCGCCACGGTGTACTCGTACGTCCGGCCGTCGCCCATGACGCCGACGCTCTGCACGGGCAGGAGCACGGCGAACGACTGCCACAGCCGGCGATACCATCCCGCTTTGCGTACTTCGTCGACGACGACGGCGTCGGCGCGACGCAGGAGATCCAGACGCTCGCGCGTGATCGGCCCGAGCAGCCGCACGGCCAGGCCGGGGCCGGGAAACGGCTGCCGCCAGACGAACTCATCGTCCAGCCCCAACGTCGTGCCGACGGCGCGCACTTCGTCCTTGAACAGCTCACGCAGCGGCTCGACGAGCTTGAACCGCATCCGTTCAGGCAATCCGCCGACGTTGTGATGGCTCTTGATGACGGCCGACGGCCCGGTCACCGAGACGCTCTCGATCACGTCCGGATACAGCGTGCCCTGAGCGAGAAAATCGAAATGACCGAGCTCGCCCGCGCGTTTTTCGAAGACGTCGATGAACGCGGCGCCGATGATCTTGCGCTTCTGCTCGGGATCGGTGACGCCCGAGAGCCGATCGAGAAACAGGTCAGACGCATCGACGAACTCGAGCGGCAGGCCGAGCCGCGTGAAGCGCGTGCGAATCTGCTCGGCCTCGTTCAGCCGCAGCAGTCCGTTGTCGACGAAGATGCACGTGAGCCGGTCGCCAATCGCCTTGTGCAGCAGCACCGCGGCGACGGTCGAGTCCACGCCGCCCGACAGGCCGCACACGACGCGTCCTTCGCCCACCTGCGCGCGAATCCGTCCGATGCTCTCGTCGACGAACGACGCCATCGTCCAGTCGCCCGTGCAGCCGCAAACGCGATACGCGAAGTTTCGCAGGATGTCGGTGCCCGACTCGGTATGCGCGACCTCCGGATGGAACAGCAGCCCGTACATCTGCTTCGACGGGTGCTGCATCGCGGCCACGGGCGCGTTCGGCGACGTCGCGATCACTTCGAATCCCGCGGGCGGCTGCGCGACGAAGTCGCCGTGACTCGCCCACACACGCAGCGACGTCGGCAGCTCGCGAAACAGCGACGCGCTCTCCGACAGCGTGACGGTGGCGTGACCGTACTCGCGGCTCGGCGCGCTCCCGACCTGCCCGCCGAGCGTGTGCGTCATCAGCTGCATGCCGTAGCAGATGCCGAGCACCGGCACGCCGAGCTCGAGGATGCGCGGATCGGATTGCGGCGCGCCGACTTCGGAGACGCTGCGCGGGCCGCCGGAGAAGATCACGCCGACCGGCTGCCGCCGCGCGATGTCCGCGGCGGTCGTGGACGGCGGCAGGATCTCCGAGTAGACCGAGAGCTCGCGAAGACGGCGCGCGATCAGTTGCGTGTACTGCGAGCCGAAGTCGAGGACGAGAATCGTCTGATGTGCCACGGATGAAATGATCAGCGTTGACGCAAGGATGAGGCCGAAGGTCCGGCGGAAACACCGCTATTATAAGCGTGTGGCCCAGCCGTGGTACACGAGATGTAGCGGTCTGGCCCTCGTGATCGGGCTCGCGCTACCCATCAACACGCACGCGCAGACGACGCCGGGGCAATCCGTGCCCAACGGATCGACGCCGGCGACACCAGCGACGTCGTCTGCACCGCCGACATCGACGTCGCCGTCACCGGCACCGGCGACGCCGCAGACGACACCGCCCGCATCAGGACCTGCGGCGCCGAATCGATCCGGCGGCCCGCCGCCGGCCGCGAAGCCGGCGCCCGCGCCTCCGCCGTTCACGATGGCGTGGAAGCAGCCGCTCGCGGGCGGAGATCTCACGATCAACGTCGTCGTCGCGCCGTCGGTCGTCGTGACGGCGGGCGCGTCGACGCCGTTGGAGGCGCGCCGCCGCGACACCGGCGACGTGCAATGGTCGAACGAGATCGCATCGTGGCAGCGGCTCGCCGAGGGCGAAGGGCTCATCGTCGGCATCAGCGGCCGCACGCTGCACGCATTCGATCAGGCGACGGGTGCGGTCCGTTGGACGCGGCAGTCCAGCGCCGAGGACGCGCATGTCCTCATCGCCCGCGCGTGGCTGCTGATTGCCGACGGCCAGACGCTCGTCGCGTGCCGCGCGTCTGACGGCCAGGAGATCTGGCGCGCCGACGTCGGTGCGCCGATCGTGACGACGCCGTCGCTCGGTGCGGCGGTCGCCGTCGTCGGGCTCGCGACGCGGGAGATCGCGTCGGTCGACTTGAAGACCGGTCAGGTGAATTGGAAGGCGCCGGTGCCGGGCGTCCCGATCGGCGCGACGGTGACCGACGATCGCGCCTTTACGGCCATCGACGGCGGCACGGCCTGTGCGAGCCGGCTGTCCAACGGCGCCGTGTCGTGGTGCTACGCCTTTCACATTCCGATCGTCGGCCTGCCGCTGGCGCAGGACAAGACGGTGTCGCTCGCGCTCTTCGACAACACCGTCCGCACGTTGAGCGCGAGCAGCGGCGCGCTTCGCCGGAACGATCACCTGACGGCGCGGCCGGCCGACGGCCCCGTCATGGTCGGTCCGCTGATGCTGATTCCGCTGACGACTGGAGAGCTGGCGGTCTACGCGGCCGATGGCAAGCCGCTGCCGCGCGTCGCGTCGGCCGATCCGAGCATCACGCAGATCCTCGAGCACGTCTTCGTCGATCGCGACCGTGCGTCGATCGGCGCCGTCAGCATCGCGCCCGGCAGCACGCAGACGTTGGCCTTCTACACGAAGACCCCGACGCCGCCGCCAACTACGACACCGGCGTCCGCGCCGACGAAAAGCGGCGGTACTGCGTCTGGTACGCCGACAGGCTCGCCAGCGACAGCGCCTGGAACAGCAGCCCCCGGAACAGCCACACCGCCACCTGCAGCGGGACGATAGTCAGTCCAACGATGGGTATGTAGGCCACCGGGGCCAGACCGGCCGTCGCGAGGAGCGACGCGGCCGTCGCCAGCAGCACGACGGCGGCCATCACGCCGAAGATGCCGAGCACTTGACGCGCATCCTCGATGACGAACCGGCGCAGCCGCGTCATCGCCGCGCGTACCGAGCAATCGTCGGTGATGACGATGACGCGTAGCAGGTCGTACGCAAGGCTCGCAGCTTCGATCGACACGACGGACACGCTCGTCGCGAGCAGCACGAGCACCGGCCAGGCGGCAATCCATCCCGCGCTCGGCGTCCATGCGCGTTGCATGACGACGGCGACGTATCCGAGGCCGACGAAGAGATAGATCGCGCCCAGACCGAGCGCGAGCATCACGGCGCGCGTGGCGAAGTGCCGGCTGGATTCGACGACGAGGTCGAGTCTGAAGCGCGACGCGTCCTGCAGGGTCTCCGTGCCGAACGGCTCGTCTTGCACTTCGCCGGCCTCGCGATCGGCGGCGACGACGACCGCGAGCGTGCCGGCCTTGACGACGAACATCAGGACTTCGCCGCCGATCGCGGCAATCGCGAGTGCACCGAGGAACGCGCCGAGCGCGACCGGCGATTCCGCGAGCGCGCCCAGCACGAGATTCGCCGTGGGACCGACACCGTCGGCGACGACGTTGCGCAGGTCCCCGTGCGCGAGCGCGCCGGCCATCAGCGCGCCGCCGAAGACGGGCAGGCTCAGCGCCAGCTTGTAAAGCGACTCGATGCCGAAGTCGATGAGGACGATCGGCCAGTTGGCGGCGACGAGCAGGACGCCGCGGATGAGTGCTGCACGAAGCGGCAGCGTGCGCATAGCCATCGACACCGAACGGCCGGGGCCGCAGTATAGCAGCCGTCTTTTTGCTATCCTCGGCGACACGCCCGCGTTCGCGCCATTCCCGCCTGCCAGCGGCGCCCGCGGCGTCCAATTCTCGTGGCCGCACCGTCTCGTCTTCTGGCCGCCGCTGTCGCACTGACCGCCATCCTCGCGGCGGCGGGTGTTGCCTGGGAGTTGTCCCGCTTCGGGCTGAACGCCGACACCACCGCGGCGCGCGTCGAGCGGGACGTGCACGCCATCGTCGCGGATCGATCGAACGACGTCGAAAGTCTCGCGCAGCGCGTCGCGCAGGAAGGGCCGCTGATTGCGGAGGCGTCGGCGTCACTCGATCGGCTGCCCGCGCTGTTCGATCGGCTGTCGGCGCTGGCCTCTCCGACCGATCAGCATGGCATCGCGGTGACGGTGTACGTGCCGGACAGCCGCGTCGGCGGATTCCGCGTGCTGGCCTGGAGCGACGGTCCCGGCGAGAAGAACCTGACCGCCGAACGGCTCGCCGGAAAGGCGTCGCTCTTCGTCGCGCCCGGACACGCGGGGCTGCGGCTCGTGTTCGTCGATCCCGTGCTCGTCGGCGATCGGCGGATCGCCGTCGCGGTCGCCGAGACCGTGCTGGCCACGAGCACGCCGGCCGCCTCGCAAACGGCGGAGCGCTATCTCCCCACGTCGTTCGGCCCGGTCGCCATCGTCGAGCAGTACGCCAGCACGCGAGAGGAACTGCCTGCCTCGAGTGGATTCGTCGTCACGGCCGCGAGCGGTGCGCCGTTGTTCGAAGTGCACCTGTCGTCGTCGGACCTGGATGCGCGGCGTTGGACCTTCCGCCGGCGCGTGTTCGCCGCGGCCGCGCTTCCGACGATTGCCGCGATCGGGCTGCTCGCCTTTTCCGCCGTGCAACGGCGGCGACGGGCGCAGGGATGGCAGGAATGGCTGGGATGGACGTCGGCGGCCGCGCTGGCGGTGATCGCCGCCGGCGCGGGTCTCATCGGCGCCGCCAGGATCGCGAACCTCGACGCCGATGCCACCGGCGTGATCGTCGCGTCGGTGTGCTGGGCGCTCGCCGCGCTGCTGCCGAGCGCGCTCTGGTGGCAGCGCGATGGACGCCAACGCCCACGCGCGCATCCAGCCCGGTTCGTCATCGAACAGATCGCGGCCGGCGTGCTGCTGGCTGTGACCGTCGAAGGCCTCGCACGGTTGACGCGCGCGCTGATCGCGCCGTCGATGCTCGACGAAGGGCAATCCGTGCTCTTTCCGTTCGACCTCGACGGGCTGCTCTCGCTCGGCACGCTGCTCGTCACCGAGGTCGCGGCGACGTGGACCATCGCCTCCCTTCTGGCCGCGACGGCGCTGCGGTGGCGGCTGCCGCGCGATCGCGGCGCCGCGGCGCTCGCCGCCGTCCTCTGGCTGCTTCCGGCGATCGCGTGGCTGGCATTCGGCGCGACCCCCTGGAGCGCGGCCGCGCTCACGCGGCCCGCCGCGGTGGCCTTCGCGCTCGCCGTCACGACGTTCGGTCTCGTGGCGCGCCGGCTGCGCAAACGCTATCGCCGCAGCTCGCAAGCGGCGCGTCTGCTGCTCGCCTTTGCGTCCGTGCTCGCGCCGCTCGTCGTGCTTTACCCGATGAGCGCGTCGATGACGGATCGACAGACGCGCCACCTCATCGAGGACGCGTACGCGCCGGCGGCCGCGCAGCATCGCGATGAGATGTTCGCCCTCATCACGCGCGCGACGAGCGAGATCGACGCGATCGGCAGCCTGCCGGATCTCGTCTCCGGACTGTCCTCGTGCGACCCGCAGGACACGCAGGCGGCGTTCCTCATCTGGAGCCAGACGCGTCTCGCGCAGGTCCGCGTGACGTCGGACATCGAGCTCTATAACAGCAATCGCTGCCTCGTCTCGCGCTTCGCGTTGAATCTGCCGGAGTACATCTACCGCACGAGCGTGCAGACCTGGGATGGGCACAACTGCGGCTGGGAGACCTTCGGCGTGCTGCCGACCGTCGGCGCCCAGGAGCGCGAGATGCTGCATGCCGAGCGCGGTGTGTGTGACGCCTCCGGCCACATCATCGGCGGCATCGTCGTGCGCGTCGCCAGCAACGACTACCAGGCGCTGCCGTTCGTCGCATCCACGACGCCCTACGCCGACGTGTTTGGCGTCGTCGACGGCTCGAATCAGTGGTCCCGCATCCCGGACGTGACCCTCGCCGTCTATGGCTGGAGCTTCCGGCCGATCTTCGCGTCGAAGCCCGTGCCGTGGACGATGACGCCGTCGATCTTCGAGCGTCTCTACAATCCCGCGACGCCGTTCTGGCGATCGATGCCGACCGACGACGGCGCGTATCGCGTGTATTTCTCGCAGAATCGCGCCGGCGTCTACGCCCTCGGCTATCCGGCCGCCACGCTCATCGATCACGCGACGCGGCTCGCCGAGATCGCCGCGCTCGCGGCCATGCTCTTCGTCGCCCTGCAGCTTGCTGCGGTGCTGTACGCGCCCCTCACCCACCAGCCGCAGGCCCCGCTTCGCGTGCTGCTGCACGAAATACGCGCAAGCTTCTATCGCAAGCTGTTCCTCGTCTTCGTCGCCGTCGCGGTCGTGCCCGTTCTGGCGTCGGCCCTGGCGTTCGGCGGCTACATGAACGCGCGCTTCCACGCCGACGTCGAGGCCGAAGCCGCGGGCACGGTCACCGTCGCGCGACGCGTGTTCGAAGAGCTCTACGTCGCGAGCGGCCGCAGCGCCGACGCCCGCGCGCCACTACCGGACGACGTGATGGTCTGGATCCGGCAGGTGATCAACCAGGACGTCAATCTCTACGATGGCTCCGAGCTGTCCGCGACGAGCCAGCGCGACCTGTTCGATTCCGGCCTCCTGCCGACGCGCACGCCTGCGTCGGTGTATCGCGCGGTCGCGCTCGATCGCCGTCCGACGTTCCTCGCCGAGGACAGCATCGGCAATTTCCAGTACGAAGTGGCAGCGACGCCCGTCGTCACGCGCGGCCGCGACAGCATTCTCACCGTGCCGCTCGCGCCGCGGCAGCGCGAGATCGCCCGCGAGATCGACGTCCTCTACCGGCGCGTGCTCGTCGGCGCGGTGTTCGTCGTCTTGCTGGCGGCCGTGCTCGGCGCGTCACTCGCGAGCCGCGTCGCCGATCCCGTGGCGCGATTGACGCGCGCCACGCGGCAGATCGCCGCGGGCCGGCTCGACACCCGCATCACGGTCGAAAGCCCCGACGAGCTCGGGCGCCTCGTGCACGATTTCAACAGCATGGCCGGCACGCTCGAGGCGCAGCGCGCCGAGCTGGCGCGCGCGCATCAGCTCAAGGCGTGGAGCGAGATGGCGCGGCAGGTCGCGCACGAGATCAAGAATCCGCTCACGCCGATCCAGCTCGCGGCCGAGCACCTGCGGCACGTGCACACCGATCGCGGCCGGCCGCTCGGCGCCGTGCTCGAGCAGTGCGTCGACGCCATCCTCCGGCAGGTGCGGCTGCTGCGACAGATTGCGTCAGAGTTCTCGACGTACGCTGCGGAGCCGCCGCTGCGCCGCGAGACCATCACGCCCGCGGCGCTGGCCGCGTCGGTGATCGATCCATATCGTCTCGGGCTCAGCGATCGCGTGATCATCGACGTCGACGTGCCGGAGACGCTGCCGGCCGTCGCGGTCGATCGCACGCTCATCGGACGCGCGCTGACCAACTTGATCGAGAACGCGGTGCAGGCGATGCCGAACGGTGGCGGGCTGACGGTACGCGCGACCGCCGGCGATCGCGACGTGACGATCGAGATCGCTGATACGGGCGTCGGGATGGACCCGGCGGCGCTGACGCGGGCGTTCGAGCCGTACTTCTCGACGAAGACGGGAGGCTCAGGCCTGGGGCTGGCCAACGCGAAGCGTCACATCGAGCGGCACGGCGGATCGATCGCGATGGCCAGCACGCCCGGGCGCGGCACGCGCGTTACGCTGGTCCTGCCGCAGGCGGAGGCCCCTCGCGATGGAGACGGAGCCGCTGCACCGCCATCTCGATGAACGCGGACAGCAGATAGCCGTACGCGAGAATCACGAGCGTCACGCGCGGCTCGGTCGCGACGAACGCGATGAGCCCGGCGACGGCGATGAGCTTGATGTAGGACGGGCTCCAGCCGAAGTTGATCGTCTTGAAGCTGCGGAACCGGATCGTGCTGACCATCAGCGCTGCAGGAATCAGGACGAGCAGCACGGCCGCCGCGGCCTGCGGCGCGCCGCTCGGCGGGTACGGCCAGAGATACACCGTCGACGCGACGACGCCCGCAGCCGGCGGCGACGGCATCCCCACGAAGAACCGCTTGTCCGTCTGCACGGGCGACTGGAGGTTGAAGCGCGCCAGCCGCATCGCCGCCGCGGTCAGATACACGAAGCCGGCCGCCCAGCCGATGCGGCCGAGATCCGACAGTCCCCACGCGAACGCGAGCACCACCGGCGCGAGGCCGAACGAGACGATGTCGGCGAGCGAGTCCAGCTCGAGGCCGAACGCGCTGGCCGTGTTCGTCATGCGCGCGATGCGGCCATCGAGCATGTCCAGCACGACGGCGAAGCCGATGAACGGCGCCGCCTTCACCAGATCGTTCTGCATCGCGAACACGATGCAGGCGTAGCCGCAGAACATGTTGCCGACGGTGATGATGCTCGGCAGGAGATACATGCCGCGCCGGAACTGACGGTCGTCGATGCTCGATCGATGCGGCTCCACGTCGCTCACCCCTTTGGTCCTCCCGGCAGACGCGCGACGAGAGACTCGCCGGCCCGCACGCGATCCCCGGCCTTGACGAGCAGCGTCGCCGCCGGCGGCACGAACACGTCCATTCTCGATCCGAACTTCATCAGGCCGATCCGCTGGCCGGCCTCCAGCCGATCGCCCGCCGCCACGCGACAGACGACGCGGCGCGCGAGCACGCCGACGACCTGCCGGACGACCACTATGACACCATCGTGGTCGAGCCAGATTTCCGACTGCTCGTTGCGATGCGCGTCCGCCTTGAACGCGGCATGAAACGTCCCCGGCCGGTACTCGACCCGTGTGACGCGTCCGGCGACGGGCGTGCGGTTGATGTGCACGTCGAACAGCGAGAGAAAGATCGTCACCTGCTGCCACGTGCCCGGCGGCGCCTCATCCGGCCGCGCCGGCCCCGCGTGCATCACCTGGCCGTCGGCCGGTGAGAGCACGACGTCCGCGCCTGCGGGCGCCGATCGCGATGGGTCTCGGAAGAACAGCGCGACGGCGAGCGGCAGCACGAGGAGCGCGAGCGCAACCCAGCCCGGCAGCAGCCAGGCGGCGAGAATCGCGGGAACGGCGGCGAGCGCGACGAAAGGAAACGCGGCGGAGTCGATTTTCACGCGATGGCGAGTCGAAGCCAGGGTTCGAGACGCGCGCGTCACAGGATCGCGCGCGTCCGGCCCTAGTCTACGCGATCAGGACGAGCCGGTCGCGCAGCGCGCGCGGACCGCCGCTTCGATCCGATCTTTCACGGCCAGTTTCTGCTTCTTGAGATGGTGCTCTTCGTATTGCTGGGCGTCGGAGAGAAACGAGAGGGTGGACAACTCGCGGATGCGCTCGTCGAGATCGTGATGCTCCATGACCAACTGTCGAAACCCGTCGTCGGTCTGAAGCAGCACCGTTTTTACATCGTCGGTCGGAAGCTGTGCTTGAGCCATGCTCCGCCTCCTTGCGTCGCAGGGGTGCGCGCCCCGTTGTGAGGGTTCACGGATTGAGTCCGCTGACGCGCACGGTAGCATAGATTTGGCGCCAGTGAGCCAACTAAAGGCCGCGCCAAATTCACGTCTTTAGACGCTGCCGCGTGATTTCGTGGCGGACGTACCGGTGCGGGAGTCGAGGGCGCGGTTCCACAGGATCAGCGCGTCTTCGCGAGGCTCCTGGTAGTAGTCCCGCCGGGTGCCCTCCACCTGGAATCCCAGCCCTTCGTAGAGGGTCCGGGCCGCGACGTTCGAGCGCCGGACTTCGAGCGTGGCCGCGCGCACGCCGCTCGACGCGGCTTCATCGAGCACGCGCGCCAGCACGTGCCGCGCGATGCCGCGCCGGCGCCATGCGGGATCGACGGCGAAGCTGTTGATGTGCAGCTCGTCGAAGATGATCCAACACGCGCAATAGGCGACGAGCGCGCCGCCCGGCTCACGCGCGATGTAGAGCCGCGCGACGTCGGTGTTCTCGAGCTCCCAGCGGATGGCGTCGACGCCCCAGGGGTTCGTGAACGTCTGCTGTTGCAGCGCCTCGACGGCCTTCAGATCCTCGGTGCCATCCGCACGCGCGATCGTCAGGCCATCCGGTGCGGCAGCTGGCGCGCGCACGCCGGCACGCTCACGGGCCATGACCGCATCCGGCCGGCGGACATAAATCGGCCGCAGCGCGTGTGGCGCGCCCGCCAGCTCCGGCCGGCGAAGCGCAAGCTGGCCCGCCGCCGCGGCCAGCGTCATCGGTGCATCCGCGATCACGACTCCAGCCAAGCGGCCGGCAAATGCAGGCTGATAGCGCGTCGCTCCGTCGCCGACGATGACGATCCGTTGATCCTGCTGACTGTTCGCAAGTGACGCGAGGCGCTCGGCAATGTCCGCCGGCGTGCCGACGACGGGGGCCAACGTTTCGGGCAGCCGTTCGACTGGCGAGGCGCCGTCGAAGACGAATGCCGCAGCGAACACTTCCCCACGCTGACCGTCCAGACACGACACGATGAGCCCGGGCTCGGGATGGGTCAGCACCCACGCGGCCGCGAGTGCCTCCAGCGTTGGCACGCCGACGACACGCCGGTGCGCGGCAAGCGCCATGCCCTGCACGGCCGCGATGCCGATGCGCATGCCGGTGAACGATCCAGGACCGGTGACGACCGCCAGGAGATCGATGTCGGCGGGCGTGCGGCCGTGCTCGCGGAGCCAGTCGAGGGCTTCGGCCGGCAGCCGCTCGCCGTGCGTACGCGACGGATCGCCGATGCGCGCGTCGCAGCCGTGCTCGTCGCAGATCGCCAGGCTGCCCGCGCGCGTGACCGTTTCCACTGCCAGGACGACCATCACCGCAATGTTATACTCGCGCGTGTTCCGGCTTCGCTCCCGCGCGTCATCTCGCGATTCTCGTCCGTGACCGCTTCTTCCTCGCCATCCACACCGCCCACGGCCGCCACCGCGACGCCGGCGATGCGCCAGTACCTCGACGTCAAGCGCCAGCATCGCGACGCCATCGTGTTCTTCCGCATGGGCGATTTCTACGAGATGTTCTACGAGGACGCGCTCACGGCGTCGCGCGTGCTGGAGCTGACGTTGACGTCGCGCGCCAAGGACGCGCACGGCACCGCGATCCCGATGTGCGGCCTGCCGTATCACGCGCTCGATACCTATCTCGCGCGGATGGTGAAGAAGGGCTATCGCGTCGCCATCTGCGATCAGGTCGAAGATCCGCGGAAGGCGAAGGGCGTCGTCAAACGCGAAGTCACGCGCGTGGTGTCGCCGGGCACGTTCACCGACGCGGCGTATCTCGAGGCACGCGAGCCCGCGTTTCTCGCCGCGATCACGCCGGCCGCGTCGCCTACTGCCCCATGGGGCCTCGCGTGGCTCGACGTGTCGACCGGCGAGTTCGCCTGCGCCGAGTGTGCCGGGGCGTACGGACGTGACGCGCTCGCGTCGGAAATCGCGCTCGTCAGACCGCGCGAGATGCTGGCGCCCGATGGGCTCGACAACGACACGATCGACGGGCTCCTCGCGACGCTGTCCGGGTGTCGCGTGACGCGCGTCGAGGCGTGGACGTTCGATCCGGTACGCGGCCGCGATCTGCTCTGCACGCAGCTGCAGACCGCCTCGCTCGCCGGTCACGGGCTCGAACAGGCGCCGGCAGCCGTCGGCGCGGCGGGCGCGCTGCTCGCCTATCTGGCCGAAACGCAGCGCACCGCGCTCACGCACGTGCGCGACATCGTGTTTCGCGCGGGCTCGGACACCGTCCAGATCGATCCCGTCACGCTGCGCCATCTCAACGTCGTCGAGGGCGTCGAAGGCGGACGTACGGGGTCGCTGCTGGAGGCGATCGATCGCACGGTGACGCCGATGGGCGGCCGGCTGCTGCGGCAGTGGCTGGTGCGGCCGCTCGTGACGATCGCGCGGATCCAGGATCGTCTCGATGCCGTCGAGGACTTCGCGTTCCGATCCGCCGAGCGCGGCAAGATGCGCGATGCGCTGCGATCGATTCACGATCTCGAGCGCCTCGTCTCGCGCGTCGCCCTCGGCACCGCGGGCCCACGCGACCTCGCCTCGCTCGCCGAGTCGCTGCGTCTGCTGCCCCGCGTGCGGACGATCGCCGCCGATCTGCAGGCGCCGCTCGTCGGCAGCCTCGCGGCGGAGATCGACGAGCTGGCCGACGTCCGCGACGCCATCACGACCACGCTCGTCGAAGAGCCGCCGGCGGTCGCGCGCGACGGCGGCCTTATCCGCGATGGCGTCGACGCAGAGCTCGACGAGTTGCGCGGCATCAGCCGCGGCGGCAAGACGTCGATCGCCGCGCTCGAGGACGCGGAGCGCACACGCACGGGCATCTCGTCGCTGAAGATCCGCTACAACCGCGTCTTCGGTTACTACATCGAGATCTCGAAGTCGAACCTGGGCAGCGTGCCCGACGACTACATCCGCAAACAGACCATCGCCGGCGGCGAGCGCTTCATCACGCCGGCGCTCAAGGAGTTCGAGGACAAGGTCCTGGGCGCCGACGAGCGCATCGCCACGCGCGAGCTCGAGCTGTTCGAGGCGCTGCGGCAGCGCGTCGCCGCCGAGGCGCCACGCGTGCTCGACACGGCGCGCGCGATCGCGACGCTCGACGTGCTCGCCGCGCTCGCCGATACGGCCGCCGCCGCCAATTTCACGAAGCCGTTCCTGCACGATGGCGACGAGTTCCAAGCGATCGACGCCCGCCACCCCGTCGTCGAGCGGCACGTCAACGACGCGTTCGTGCCGAACGACGTCCAGCTCGACGGCACGACGCGGCAGGTGATCATCCTCACCGGCCCGAACATGGGCGGCAAGTCCACGTTCCTGCGGCAGACGGCGCTCTTGGCCGTGCTCGCGCAGGCCGGCTCCTTCGTGCCCGCACGCAACGCGAAGCTTGCCGTCGTCGATCGCGTGTTCGCGCGCGTCGGCGCGTCGGACAACATCGCGCGCGGCCAGTCGACGTTCATGGTGGAGATGCAGGAGACCGCGGCGATCCTGCACGCGGCGACGAGCCGCAGCCTCGTGATTCTCGACGAGATCGGCCGCGGCACGGCGACGTTCGACGGCCTCAGCCTCGCGTGGGCCGTGGCCGAGCATCTCGCGTCCAACGATCGCGCGCGGCCGAAGACGATCTTCGCCACGCACTACCACGAGCTGACCGATCTGGCGGACGCGCTGCCCGGCGTCGCGAACTACCACGTCGCGGCGCGCGAGTTCCGCGACGACATCATCTTCCTGCACAAGATCGTGCCCGGCCGCTCCGATCGGAGCTACGGCATTCAGGTCGCGCGTCTCGCCGGCCTGCCGCCCGCGGTCGTGCGCCGTGCGACGGAGATTCTCAAGTCGCTCGAGCAGGACGAGCTGCAGCGTGGCGGCCGGCCCAGCCTCAGCGGGTCGCCTCCGTCCGAACAGCGGCAGCTCGCGCTGTTCCAGCCGCCGGCCGAGTCCCATCCCGTCGTCGACACGCTGCGCGCGCTCGACATCGACCAGCTCACGCCGCTCGCGGCGCTGAATCTCATCGCCGATCTCAAACGCGAGGCAGACGGCTGATGCGCCGTGTCGCGATCCTGCTGATCGCGTTGTCCGCCGCCGCGTCCTGCGCGCGCACTGCGCCGTCGCTCGATCGGCCGCTCGTGCTCGGTTTGATCAGCGGCCCGACGAATCTCGATCCCGGCATCGGCCTCGACGAGACCTCGCAACGAATCGACCAGCTCGTCTTCAGCTCGCTGCTGACGATCGGTCCCGACCTCCGCATCGTGCCGGATCTTGCGACGCGTTTCGAGGCCGACGGTCCGCAGGCGTACATCGCGGCCATTCCGGCCGGCGTCCGTTTCCACAACGGCCGCGAGATGACATCAGACGATGTCGCGTACACGTTTCGCCGATTCCTCGATCCCGCGTTCGTGTCCGGCAAGAAGGGCGCGTTCAGCGACCTCGCCGCCGTCGACATCGTCGATCGCTACACGATTCGATTTCAGTTGAAGCGGCCGTCGACGGCCTTTCCAGCGAGCCTGACGAATCTCGGCATCGTCCCCGCCGGCACCGGCTCGAGCGCGGCACGAGCCCCGATCGGCAGCGGGCCGTACCGCGTCGTCGACGTGGATCCCGACGATCACGTCACGCTCGCGGCCTTCGCGGACTACTACCGCGGCGCACCGCGCAACAGCGGCGTCGTCATCAAGGTCATTCCCGACGACACGATGCGCGGCCTCGAGCTGCGCAAGGGCGACGTCGATCTCGTCGTCAACGATCTGCCGCCGGATCTCGTGCACGGTCTGAGCACCGTGTCCCATCTGCGCATCACGACCGGCGCGGGCACGGATTACGCGTACATGGGACTGAACCTGCGCGATCCGATCCTGGCCGATCGCCGCGTGCGCCAGGCCATCGGCTACGCCATCGATCGCGCCGCCATCATCACATACCTGCGGCGCGACTTCGCGCGCGAGACGAGCGGGATCATTCCCGACATGTCGTGGGCGTATCGCGACGATCTCTTTCGCTTCACGTACGATCCCGACCGAGCGAAGGCGCTGCTGGACGAGGCCGGCTACCGCGATCCCGACGGCGACGGCCCGTTGCCGCGGCTGACGCTGAGCTTCAAGACGTCGACGGCCGAGCAATATCGCCTGCAGGCGGCCGTGCTGCAGGAGCAGCTCCGCCGCGTCGGCATCGCGCTCGACGTGCGATCGTACGAGTTCGCGACGCTGTTCGCCGACATCGTGCGCGGCAACTTCCAGCTCTACACGCTCGTCTTCAGCGCCGGCGCCTCTGCCGATCCGGACATCCTGCGCCGCATCTTCCACTCCACGCAGGTGCCGCCGAGCGGATTCAATCGCGGCCACTACAGCAACCCGGACGTGGACCATCTGCTCGATCTCGCGACCGCGGCGGCAACGGTAGACGAGCGACGGCGGTACTACGGTGAGGCGCAGAGTCTGATCGCGATCGACGCGCCCGTCATCAGCCTGTATGCGCGCAGCAACTACGTCGTCGCGCAGGCGGACCTGACCGGCATCTCCCTCTCGCCGCTGGGCGATCTCGCCTTCCTCGCTGGCGTGTCACGCACGCGCTGAGGCTCGCTGATAGAATGTGCGCGCCATGGGCCGCCGCAAGTCGCGCTTTCTTCGCAAGCCCGTCGAGCCGTTCGTCGTCGAGCCAGGACTGGCCGCCGACGCCGTGCTCGAGCGCATGGAGCGCATCTCGTTCCAGGGGCGCAATCTCGGCACCGCGCGCCGCATCTGGGAAAAGATGCTCGCCAGCGACGCGACGATCTTCCTCGGCATGGCCGGTGCGCTTTCCGCGGGCGGTCTGCGCCTCGCGATCGCGCATCTGATCGAAAAACGTTACATCGACTGCCTCGTCTCCACGGGCGCGAATCTCTATCACGATCTCCACGAAACGCGCGGCCGGCGGCACTTCATCGGATCGCCGACGCTCGACGATGCGGCGCTGGCGGCCGAGCGGATCGATCGCGTGTACGACACGCTCGCAAGCGAAGACGAGTTCTGCAAGAACGACGAGTGGATCGCCGCGTTCGCGCTCAAGCTCGAGCGGCGCCCGTACACGACGCGCGAGTTCCTGTTCCGGCTCGGCCAGTACCTCTGGGACGAGACCGGTCATCACGGCATCCTGACGGCCGCGGCGCGCGCGAAGGTGCCGATCTTCTGTCCGGCCATCGCAGACTCGTCGATCGGCATGGGGCTGTCGCAGGCGCGTCATCGCGATCAGACGGCCGGCGTGATCGATGTGATCGGCGACATCATCGAGTCGGCGAACATCGTGATCCGCAAGCCGTCGACGGCCACGATCGTCCTCGGCGGCGGCACGCCGAAGAACTTCATCAACCAGGCGAGCGTGCAGGCCGAGTTCTACGACGACCGCGTCGGCGGCCACAAGTATGCGATTCAGATCGTGACGGACGTGCCGCACTTCGGCGGCGCCAGCGGATCGAGCCTCGAAGAGGCACAGAGTTGGGGCAAGCTGTCGATCGAGTCCGAGAAGGTCACGGTCCACGCGGACGCGACGCTCGCGCTGCCGATCCTGCTGAGCGCGCTCGAGACGAGCGGCGCCGATCTCGCGCCGCGCCGCAAGCGGCCGGAGTTCGATCCGTCCGGACGCCTCCTCGTCATGAATGGCCACACGCTGGCCGACAACCGTTTCCAGGAGTCTTGATGTCTTCGTTCGTGGAGTACGACCACACCGAGCCTTTACAGTTCGGCGGGGCGCTACCAGAGGCCTGTTCGGCCGAGGATGCCGCCGCGTTGATTCTCCCGATTCCCTTCGATCGCACGACGTCGTACGTGTCGGGCACGCGCTATGGCCCATCCGCGCTGCTGGCAGCCTCATCGCAGGTCGAGCTCTGGGACGAAGAGATCGGCGTCGACGTCCACGGCCAAGGCATCTTCACGCTCCCGGAGCTCGATCTGTCGTCGTTCACGCTCGAGGACGCGATCGGTGAGATTCGCCGCGTGGCGAGCGTGCTGGCCGAGACCGGCAAGTTCGTCATCACGCTCGGCGGCGAGCACTCGATCACGTCGCCGCTCGTCGACGTGGCGGCGTCACGACATCGCGGACTCTCCGTCCTGCAGATCGACGCGCACGCCGATCTCCGGCCGTCCTATCTCGGCCAGCGGCACAGCCACGCCTGCGCGATGCGACGGACGATCGACTTCGCCCCGCTCGTGCAGGTCGGCATCCGCAACATCTCGACGGACGAAGTCGAAGTCGTACCGCAGCTCGACACGACGATCTTCTACGACTGGAACATGCGGGACGACCCGAAGTGGATCGACCGCGCCGTCGACGCGCTGTCCGATCGCGTCTACGTCACGATCGATCTCGATGGCCTGGATCCCGCGACGATGCCCGCCGTCGGCACGCCGGAACCCGGCGGCCTGTCATGGCGCGAGCTCACGACCCTGCTCCGCCGCACCTTCGAGCGACGACACGTCGTCGCCTGCGACGTCGTCGAGCTCTGCCCCATTCCAGGCATGGCCTCGCCGAACTTCATCGCCGCGAAGCTGGTCTACAAGCTGTTGACGTACAAGTTGGGATTGAAGGACGGGCCTAAGGCGTAGGTGCGCTTGGCTTGGGCTGCCACAGGGGCGGCCCCTACACGGGGCTACTGGCGACGGGCTTCGGGCTACAAATCCCCGCCCTCGTGGCGGCCCGGTAGACTCAATTCAACGCTGCCAGCTGCTGGCGCGCGTCCGCGGCGTACGTCGAATCCGGGAACTCATCGACGACGCGCTTGAAGGCGGCGCGCGCATCCTGCGGTTTGCCGGCCTTCTGCGACGCGCGCGCGAGCTCCATCAACAGGCCATCGACCGGCAGCGCCGAGTCGCGCGCGGCGGCCAAATCCGTGTAGATCTTGATCGCCTCGTCGGTCTTGCCAGCCGCCATGAACGCCTGTGCTTCACCGAGCCTGGCGAGGGACGCGTAAAGCGACGAGCCGGACGCGACCACCTTCGCGAAGGCCGCTTGCGCCTCGTCCAACCGGCCCACGGACAACAGCTCGGAGCCGAGCTGATAGCGCGCCGCAATGCCCTCGTTGGTGTTGGGATAGGCGTCGGCCGCCTGCGTCAGCAGCGTGATCGTCGCCTCGGCACGCGCCTGTTCCGTCGGAAATGTGCCGGGCGTCTGCGTCGCGCCTGGCAGGCTCGGCGCGGGCGCGATGGGCGCCTGCGCGGTGGCCATCGCGATGCCGAGCAGCGCGCCGGCTTCGTTCGCACGATGCGTGCGCCAGAACATCCAGCCGCCGACCGCGCCGGCGACGACAATGACCGCAGCGAGGCCGAGCGCAACAACGTTGCGATTCTCACGGACGACCTTGGTGACCGCCACCGTGGTCTTGAGAAAGTCGTTCTCTTTCAGTTGATGCCGCTCGTGTGCCTTCATGCGCCGTCTGGTCCTCTAGCGTCAAAACGTCTGGGCTTCTGGCTTGGAACGTCGAACTTTCGCCCCGCTGTCCGACCCGACAGTATGTCACAGATGCCACGCGCCTACGGCGTCGGCTCGATGTGCACGAGCACGTCGACGATGCGCGGGTTCGAGGCGCGCACCGCGGCCTGCACGCGATGCGCAATGTCATGGCCGGCCCGGACGGTCAGCGAGGAATCGACGACGACGTGGAGATCGACGTAGAACCCGCGTCCGGCCTTGCGAACGAAGCACTTGTCGAGACCGTGGACGCCGGGCACGTGCGCCGCCGTCGCTCTCACCTGCTCCTCCATCGCGGGTTGCGCGACGTCGAGCAGCTCGTTCAGGGGCTCACGGACCTGGCGCAAGGCCGTGAAGACGATCACGGGCACGGCGAACAACGCGGCCCAATCGTCGGCCTGCGGCAGATGGAACGCCAGGCCCGCAGAAATGCCGACGAACGCGAGCGCCGAGGTCAGCGCGTCGGAGAAATGATGGATCGCGTCTCCGCCGATTGCCGTGCTGCCGGTCGCCTGGCCGACATGGCCGGTGTAGCGCGACAGCATCGTCTTCACGACGACGACGAGCGCGAGGACGACGAGCGTGAACCCCGCCGGCAGCTGCTGCGGCGTGACCAGCTCGCGGATGCTCTCGATCGCGATGCCGGTCGCCGCGACGAGCAACAGTCCCGCGATGCCGATCGCGACCAGCGGCTCCGCTTTGCCGTGGCCGTACGGATGCTGCTCGTCTGGCGGACGGCTCGAAATCCGAAGGGCACCGAGCGCCATCGACGAGCTCAGGACGTCGGACATCGACTCGACGCCGTCGGCAAGTAACGCTGACGAGTGGCCGAGCACGCCCGCCGTGCACTTCACCAGCACCAGCACGACGTTGACCGCGATGGCGGTATAGACCGCGCGAGTGCCGTGCGCGTCGGGATCGTGAACGTCCACCGTGCTGCGATGCCTCTGGAGTACCCGCGACTCACGCACGTAGACCGATGAACGCCCCTCGTCCCCTGGTCCCTTCGTCCCCTCGTCCGTCGTGCGGGCCGTCCATCATGACACGGGCGGCGGAAGCCGCGCGTCAGGCGTTGGCCGGAGGAATGTTCAGATTCCGCTTGAAGACGTTGGCGGGATCGTACGTGCGTTTGATCGCCCGAAGGCGCGGCAGATTTGGTCCATACACCGCGACCAGATTCCGATCGCCGCCGTCGTCGGCGTCCATGTAGTTCGCGTAGCGGCGCGGTCCGCCAAAGCGCACCATGATGTCGTAGCCCGCACGGGCCCAGCGGATGCAGCGCTCGTCATCGGCGGGATCGGTCCATTGCGCGATGAGGCCCGCGTTGTATCCGGGCTCGCGAAGCGCGTAGGCCGTCTGGTCGATCGGCACACGTGTCGCCTGGCCATGGAAATTCTCGAGGATGATCTGGCAGAGCGGCGTCGGCGCCTCGGCGAAGTGCGCGACGAGCGCGTCGATCGCGGCATCTGGCAGTGCAGGAAGGAACTGGGACTTCCAGTAGTTGCGCGATCCGGAAAGGAACGTCGGATCGAGCATCATGTTCGCTGCCGCGTACGGTATCGGCCCCATCATGTCCATCACCGGCGGACCAAAGGCCTTGACGGGCGCGAGGCATTGCGCCGCGTCTTCGAGCGTGCCGCAGTGCACGGCGCCGATCCCGGCGATCTTCATGCCCGAGCCGTCCGGCGCGTGCGCCAGCGCGGCAATCATGAAGACGTCGTCGGGCAGTCCTGCCGACGTCGTGTCGCGGAAAAATCGCAGCACGTCTCCGGCACGCGGATACGGGTGCACGACGAGGCCGCCGGTGACCATCGGTCCGACCGGATGGAGGTCGAACTCGAACGTCGAGACGATGCCGAAATTGCCGCCGCCGCCGCGCACGGCCCAGAACAGATCGGGATGCTCGGCGTCGCTCGCGCGGACGACCCGGCCGTCGGCCAGCACGATCGTGACCGCCCGCAGATGGTCGAGCGCCATGCCGTGCTTCGCCATCAGCCAGCCGAATCCGCCGCCGAGCGTGAGTCCCGCGACGCCCGTCGACGAGATGACGCCGCCTGTCGCGCCCAGCCCGAAGAGCTGCGTCTCGCGATTGAACTCGCGCCACGTCGTGCCGCCGTCGACGACGGCGACGCGCGACGTCGGATCGACACGCACGCTGCGCATGGCGCTGAGATCGATCATCACGCCCGCATCCACGCATGCATGACCCGCGACGTTGTGTCCGCCACCGCGCACCGCGACGTCGAGGTGATGCGCCTGCGCGAGCGCGAGCGCGTCCGCGATGTCTGCCGCGCCGCGGCACTGCGCGATCAGGGCGGGACGTCGATCGATGATGCCGTTGTGAAGCCGCCGCGCCGCGTCGTAGTCCGCGTGATCGGGTAACAGCAGACGGCCCGTGAACGACGCGGCCAGTTTCTGGAGATCGTCGGTGAATGACATCAGGTGGGCCTCCGCGGCGTGCATAGTAATCGATCTCGCCCAACCGCGTCGTCACGGATGTCCTTACGACGGTTCGATCGTCTGTCGGACGCTCAGCCGCACCGAGACCGGCGTCGGAATCCCGTTGCTCGAAAACGGCACCCCGACAGTCAAGGTGACGCTTCCTCCCCTCGCCTGGGACATCCATCCGTCCGGTACGAAGAGCGTGGCGGCGGACTCGCCAGGCACCGCCTGCGACTCGAGGCCGTCATCGAGATACGCATGTTCGATCCAGATGTGGATCGGCGCGTCGCCGATCCACTCTGCCCGAAACTCCAGCGCGCCAGACGACGGCGCTGAAACGTCGATCAATTTGACAGGCCAGCGGCGCAGCGGAAGGCCGGATCCAGGCACCGTGTCGTAGCCGTACGCGATGTCGTCATTGGACAGGTCGAAGGCCACCTCGTCGACCAACGCCAACCGCGGTTGCATATGGATGTCGACATGTTGGACGACGTGCTCCGGTGCGGCCAGCAATGCGAGTGGATAGTTGCCGCTGAGGTATCCCGGAATGCCATTCGACGAGATCCAGACGCCCGAGCTGCCCTGCAGACGCATAGACGGCAATGCGTAGTGCCCGTTGGCGTCGCTCATCGTCGTGGACGGCTCCGAATTGGCAACGCCCCACGCGGAGACCGGCACATTCGGAAGCGGGCCGCCGCCGACGGCGCGAACGACGCCGTCGACGGGCGCCGTCATCGGCGGCCCTGGCGGGAAACTCGTGCCACCGAGGTTGACACGGTCCGGCGCGTTGTCGCACGCGATGACCGCCGCGCAGGCGATGAGACCGACACACGAGACGAGCCGGCGATGGACCATAAGATCCTCCGCCGCCTACGCTAGCGGCGCGCGCGCGCGTTGTCGTGAACGCGCGCAACGATTCACACGAATTCAGAATCCGTGTCGATCGAATGGGAGACTGATGCCGACCGTCAGCGCGCGGCCGGTGTGCGTGTCGGTTCCGGTCGCGAAGAACAGCAGGCTGGCGAACAGATCGAATCGGAGCGCCTCGTACGACGCGCCGACGCCAACATGCACGTAGTTGTCCCGCAGCAGGCGATCGTGCTCCGCGATGCGCTCCGGCGTGTTGATGTCTCCCGGAAACTCGAAATCTGCGGGCGGCGGTGATCCCGCACGCAAGCCGCCGTGCGTGCGCTGCCAGAGCACGAGACCGCGAATCGTCGTCCGCGGCGTCACCAGCACGTCGCCTTCGAGCCCGGCGTTGCTGCGATTGTTCGGGATCGACAGCACCCGCTCGACGACGGCGTAACTGTAGTTGCCTTGCACGATCAGGCGGTCCCAGACGCCGTCGAGCCGGCGGCCGGCGTCGACGCCGAAGGCCCATTCCCTGAGGTGCCGTCCCACGACGGCTTCACCTTGATACGGATAGTCGTGCGTCGGCCACTGCACGGAGGTGGACGCGGTCACGCCCGTCGCCCCGCGAAGCACGCCGTACCGCGCGGTGAGCCCGAGATCCTGCATGCCGTGCTGCCAGCAATGGCATTCGTCGACGGGAAGATACCCGAACGGCGGCGCACCCGGGCCGATGTAGCGGCCAAAGACCAGCGGAACCCCGGCCGAGACCGAGACGCGATCGGTCAACGCGTAGTCCACGTCGACGCGCACCGACGCGTTGCGGCTCCTGCCGTCGGGAATGATGAAGCCGTTGGTCAGACGATGCCCGGTGTTCTCGAGCACCTGGACGCCGAACGTCACGGCACCTGCGCCCGACGGCGGCGTCCAGGCTTGCGCACGCGCGAGCGACGGCAGGACGGCGGCGATGCAGACCGCGGCGCCAATCCGCGCGAGTCGCATTCAGCGGCCCTTGGCCGCGCGCCGTTCGGCCAGGGCCTGATCGATGGCCTCGAAGAAGGACTGGCTGTGCGACGGCGACTTCACCGCGCAGTGAAACTGCGTGACGGCCTGTGCCGCGTCGGCACGACGCTCGCTGAAGACGACCGGCACGATCGCCGGCGACATCGCGTTCTCGTGCGCGCCGTCGAGCACCTTCGTGCTCGCGAGATCGATCAGGACGAGATCGATGCCGCCGCGTTGGAGCCTCGCGTCCAACTCCGAGGCCGTGCCGATGACCGTGGTCGAATAGCCGGCATGCTCGAGCGTCGCAACGATGGGCAGGGTCGCGAGCGCGCGGGGAAATCCGGAATCCGGCGGCGCGTAGATTGCGATGGCGGCCGGCTCGTGCCGCGCGCCCGGTCGCTCGAAGCGTGTGCCGCGTGTGAGGACGAAGATCTTGCTGCCGCAGGCCCCAAGGGACGTCTGCGCCGCAAATCCAATCAGCCCAACGAGAAGAACCGAACCCACTGCGCGAAGCATCCGCATGGCCGTCCCACCCTCCGTGCCGGGCCCACCATATCCGCACTCCCATCCGGCGACATGTGAATTCTTGTGAATTCGTCCCGAATGCCAGTTCCGTGGAAGCGATTCGTCTCCCCTTCGTGCAGAATGACGCCGGGCGTCCACGTCATGTCCGGGTGCTATCGCTTCGGTCCCTTTCTCCTCGACGCTCGGCACCGTCGTTTGCGGCGCGGCAGCACGCCGATCCGCGTGACGTCGAAAGCCTTCGATCTGCTCGCCTTGCTGGTCGACGCGCACGATCGCGTCGTGTCGCGCAACGAGATCTTCGACCGCCTGTGGCCCGACACCGCTGTCGAGGACAACAACCTGTCGCAGCAGGTGCATCGGATTCGGCGCGCGCTCGGCACCGATGAGCACGGCGGATCCCCGATCGCGACGATTCCCGGCCGCGGCTTCCGGTTTCTCTGGCCCGTCGAGCCGCAGGATCAACCCGATCCGTTTCAGTGGCCAGCCGCTGACCTCGTCGACGCGCGGCCCGAGATCGAAGGCTCGCGATGGCCGGCGCTGCTCGATCGACTGGTGGGCCGCGAGGACGATGTCGATCGCGTCCAGACGCTCGTACGCGAGCATCCGTTCGTGACGTTGAGCGGACCGGGCGGCGTCGGCAAGACGCGGCTGGCGGCCGCAGCAGGATGGCGGCTCCGCGAGGATCTCTCGGACGGCGCGTACTGGATCGATCTCACGCGTGCGACGCGGCCCGACGATCTCGTCGCGCTCGCCGCGGAGGCCGTCGGCCTGGCCGACGCGGGCGGACGCGCGCCCATTCTGCGCCTGCGCGAATGGCTGGCCGAGCGCGACGCGCTCCTCGTCTTCGACAACTTCGAGCACATCCTGGACGCCGCGCCGCTGCTGCTGCAGCTGCAGTCGCCGGCCTCGACGCTGCGCTTTCTCGTGACGAGCCGCGTGTTGCTCGGCGTCCGAGGCGAGCGCGAGTACGTCGTGCCGCCGCTCTCCTGGCAGGGGACGCCAACCGACAGCGGCGTCGACTCGTATCGAGAGACGCCGGCGGTACGGCTCTTTCTCGATCGCTATGGGATGCAATCGGGATCGACGCAGACCGACTCGCTCGATCCGCGCGAGATCGCCGCGCTGTGTGCACGGCTCGACGGCCTGCCCCTCGCGATCGAGCTGGCGGCGGCGCGCACGCGGCTCGTGCCGCCGGCCGACCTGCTGAGCCGGCAACGCCTGGCCGCATTCCTGCCGCACGCGCTTCGCGACGTGCCGGCGCATCAGCAGAGCGTCATCCGATCGATTGCCTGGAGCTACGACCTCCTCGATCCCGTCAGCCGCCAGGCGCTCCGCACGCTCTCGGTCTTCACGGGTGGATTCTCCGCGCAGGCCGGTGCGGCGGTGCTCTCGTCCGCCAGCGTGGCCGGCGACGAAGCGGCGGCGTACGACGCCATCGATCGACTCCGGCAGCACAGCCTGCTCACGTTCGACGGCAATGAGCCGACGGTCCGCCTCCGCATGCTCGAGACCGTGCGCGAGTTCTGCCAGGAGCTCGGCACGGAAGACGATGCACAGGCCCGGCGCGCGCATGCCGCGTGGGTGCGCCGCGAGTTCGAAGAGGCCGCCGACGCGTTGCGCTCGTCCGATCACGTGCGGACGATGGAGCGGCTGATCCCGGATCACGCCAATCTCCTGACCGCGCTTCGCTGGAGCGCCGACGCGCGCGAAGATGCCGCGCTCGCCGCACTCGCGAGCGCAGGCAGTCCTTTCTGGCACACGGCAAACCTGTTTCGCGAAGGTTGCGAATGGCTCGACCTGGCGATCGCGCGTACGTCGGACGGCCGCGCACCGGCGCCCGCAGCCGGAGCCGATCTGCTCGCGGGCAGCGCGCTCATGCGCTTTCATGCGGGCCTGTGGGCCGACTGCCGTGTACGCGTCGATGCGTTGCGCTCCGCGGACGCAGGCACGCCGGCGACGGTCCTCGCGCTGTGTCTCGATGCGGGCCTCCTGGCCTACGGCGGCGATCCCGTCACGGCCTCCGTCAACAGCCGGCGCGCGCTCGCCGCCGCGAGCGCGCTCGGCGAGCCGTGGCTCGTGGCCCTCGCGGGCGTCTTCGACGCGTTCGCCTCGTCGCTGCTCGACGATCACGAGTCGGCCTATCACCGGCTCGCGGGCACGCCGCGGAACATCGGCTTCCTCGATCTGCTGATCGACGTGAACCAGGCGTTGCAGGCGCTGCTGACCGGACGTCTGGAGGAAGCCGCCACGCTCTTTGGATCGCGGCTGCACCAACGGTACGGCAGCTACATTCCGGTGCGCCAAATCGCGGGGGCGATCGAAGGCCTCGGGTACGTGTCCGAGCGCCGCGCCGAGATGCGCACGGGCGCGTTGCTGCTGGCGGCCGCCGATCGGCTGCGCAGCGCCACCGCGCCGCTGAGCCCGGTCTGGTTCGCGGAGCACGATCGCGCCGTCGCGAGCGTGCGCGCCGCCTTCGGCGATCGCTTCGATCACGTCTGGGCGGAAGGCGCGTCGCTGTCACTCGACGAGACGTGCGCGCTCGCGGCGCAGACCGCGTTGCCGCGTGTGACATGAGCTACGGCTGTCGCGCCGTATCGGCCGTCCACGTCCCTTCCGCGGTGCCGAGCTTGCCATCGTCGCCGAGAAAATACACGCGCACGGTGAGGTGTGTCAGCGGCTGCGCCACGGGCTCCCCGACGTCGACGTACGCGTTCTGGAACTCCCACTGCGATCCCGCTTCGACGCGCGCCCGCACGTTCCCAAAATAGAAGGTATCTCCTGTCGGATCGTAGCCATTGGCACCAAACTGGATCGAGTACATGGTCGCCCCATACGCGCCGCCGGTCTCACGCAGCACAAACGTCGGCAAATACGCGAACGAGTCCGTGTTCGGCGGCGGATAAAGCGTCGGGGGCGGTACGGTGACGGCAGAGACCTCCACGACCGCCAGGGATACGCCGTCCTGGTGCGTTGGCGGCGGTGGCAGCCACGCCGGATAGGCCGATACAGATGTCTTCGGCGTCGGCGTCGTGATCGGCCCGGGTGCGGTCGGCGCCTCGCCGCACGCGAGTGTCGCGATCGTCGCAAGGATGAATGGCATTGAAGCCCAAAGACGTGTGCGCATGGCGCCACGATACAAGCGGGCGCGTCGCACGTCGTGAATCCGCGCGTGAATTCTGGTGAATCGCCGTCAGCATCGCGCCGCGTGTCCGCGGAGTCGGCTACGCTGGCGTCAATGGCCAGCGTTTTCAAACCGAGATGGATGTTCTATTTGATCGGCCTTCTCGTGCCATTGCTGCTCCTGGCCATCGCGATCGAGATCGGGCTGCTGCCAGTCCTCGCGATCATGTTCGGGCTCGACGTCGTTTAGCGCGATCCGCGCGCAGCGGCAAGCTCGTGCCGCGTGTTCATCGCGATCTTTCGAATACGAGGACGGCATTCATCCCGCCGAAGCCGAACGAGCTCGACATGACGAGGTCGAGCGGCCGCTGCCGCGCGACGTTGGGGACGTAGTCGAGATCGCACGCCGGATCCAGGCGATCGAGATGCGCGGTCGGCGGCACCACCCCGTGCGTGAGCGCGAGCACGCTGATGACGGCCTCGAGCGCGCCCGCCGCACCCAGCAGATGTCCGTGCAGCGCTTTGGTCGACGAGATCCACACCGCGCGGGCGTGATCGCCGAAGACCTCCTTGAGCGCGGTCGTTTCGACGATGTCGCCCGTCTGCGTCGCGGTGCCGTGGGCGTTGACGTACTGCACCTCGGCCGGCTGCCGGCCGGCCTCGGCCAGCGCGAGACGCATCGCGCGGACCTGTCCCGACGCGTCCGGCCGCGAGATGCTCGACGCGTCGCCCGCGTTGCCGTAGCCGGCGACGAAGGCGTGAATCGTGGCACCGCGTGCGCGGGCGTGCGCCTCGCTCTCGAGCACGACAGCCGCCGCGCCTTCGCCGAGCACCAGACCGCTGCGATCCGCAGCGAAGGGCTTGCAGCTTCGGGACGGATCGTCCGGATCGACGTCGGCGATCGCGCGCATCGCCTCCCATGCCGTCAGATTGCCGAACGTCAGCAGCGCCTCGGATCCGCCCGCGACGATGACGTCGGCCTGTCCGTGCTGAATGGCTCGAGCCGCCTCACCGATGCTCATGGCCGACGAGGCGCACGCCGTCGAGATGTTCAACTGCGGCCCGCGAAATCCGAGCGCCATCGAGATGTACGCCGCGGACGAATTGCTCATGCCGTGCACGACCGTCGTCGGCCGCAGTCGTCCGCGCGCGGACGTGAACAGCAGGCGATACGCGTCTTCGATCGAGCAGGCGCCGCCGAGACCGGTTCCCCAGTACACGCCCGCGCCGAGACGCGCGGCGTCATCGAGCACGAGCGCCGCATCCGTCATCGCCTGGTGAACGGCGGCAAGCGCGAAGGTCGTCGAGCGATCGACGATCACGCCGGGCGGGCCGACGTGCACGGCGGGCAGCGTGTCGATGTGAGCCGCGACCAGCCGATGCGGCCGTCCGAACACCTCGTCCGGCACGAGACGCACACCGGATCGCGCCGCCGTCAGGTTCGCGAGCAGCGTCGACGTGTCCTGGCCGCAGGGCGAGATGACGCCGAGCCCGGTGATCGCGGCCATCGGGCGGCGAGTGACCGTCACGACGTCTGCGGGCCCTTCGTCGCCACGCTGTCGACGAGATCGGCGAGCGCGCGGAGCGTCGGCACTTTCTCGGCCGCGTCCTGATCGATCGTGATCGAGAACGCGTCCTCGAGCGCGAAGAGAAATTCGAGATAACCGAGTGAATCGGCGCCGAGCGTCGCAATGGGCTGGTCCACGTCGACGCGAGCGGGATCGACGCCAAAATGCGCGGCCGCCATCGCCTTGACGCGTTCAACGGTCGTCGTCATGACCACACGCCATTCTCAGCCACACGCTATCACGCGCAGTACCCAAGAACACCGATGAACATTGACGATTTCAGTTCTTGGACGACTGATCTCCGATGCCGACGACTACGTGATGTGCACGTCGCCCTTGAAGATCACGAACACGAGCGCGATGTCGATGACAGCGACGCATGCGGGAAAGAGACTTGGGCCGTAGGAGAGGAACGACAGGCCAATGTACGCGGCTAGCCAGGAGGACAACGCGATGAACGTGCCTCGGATGCGCAGCTCTCCAGACATCCAGCCGAGTGCCAGGAGCACGCAGAACCCCACGTGCGCGATCCATGAGGCAACGGCGGACGAGCCCATCGCAATCCTCGCCGGCTATCAAGTCACCGACAACAAAAACAGATAAGTGGTGCGCCCGGGCCGATTCGAACGGCCGACCCCCGCCTTAGGAGGGCGATGCTCTATCCAGCTGAGCTACGGGCGCACGGCGGACTACAGACTACAGGCGACGGGCTACATGCGATGAACGTCGAACGTCTTCAGTATTGCAGCACCGTGCCGATGCGCTCACCGGCGAGCCGCTCGCGGCCGTTGAGCGCGACGAGCTCGATCAGGAACTGCACGCCGACGACGTCGCCGCCGAGCGCGCGGACGAGGCCGACCGTCGCCGCGGCCGTGCCGCCGGTCGCGAGCAGATCGTCCATCACCAGCACGCGCTGCCCTTTCGTCACCGCGTCGTCGTGAATCTCGAGGGTGTCGGTGCCGTACTCGAGCGCATACGTCGCCCGGCGTGTCGTCGACGGCAACTTGCCGAGCTTGCGCACTGGCGCGAACCCGGTCGAGAGACGATCGGCGACTGCGGATCCGAAGATGAAGCCTCGGCTTTCGATGCCGACGATCAGATCGATCTGCTCATCTGCGTAGGGCTCGGCCATCGCATCGACGGCCAGACGAAATCCGACGGGATCCTTCAGCAGCGTCGTCACGTCGTAGAACAGAATGCCCGGCTTCGGAAAGTCCGGCACGTGCCGGATGCGCTGCTTCAGCTCCTGCATGATCCCCTCAACGTCGCTCATCGCCAGCTACGACCGGATCGAAAATCCCGTCGCGCGCCCCGATGGCACGTCCTCGTCCACCCACACTTCGTCGACGCGCGCCGCGCCCGGACCCTGCCGCACCCGCGTTTCGAAACGCGTCATCGCCTCGCGATCGCCTTCGGCATAGACCTCGACGGCGCCGTCGGCGCGATTCATCACCCAGCCGTGCAGCCCCTCGTGCCGCGCAGCGTATTCCGTGAAGTACCGGAATCCAACGCCCTGCACGAGGCCCTTCACGACGAATCGTCTGGCCACGAGCATCGCCACAGTATAGATGAGCCGTGCCGCCGCTCCCGGCGGGAGTTGCGCGGACCGCCGCAGTCGCATCATAGTGACCGGTCGCGTTCCCAAGGAGGGACGCTGGTCGATGCCGACTCCTTCGCGCCGTATCTTGCTCGTTCCATGCGGACAGCCTCTGCTTGCCGTGGCGTTCGTGATCGCCGCGGCCGTCCCGGCATTTGCGCAGACCTCTGGCGCGTCGTCTCCGGCGACGCCGCCGCGCATGACTCAAGAAGTCGTCGTCACGGCCTCGCTCGCGCCTGAATCCCTCGACGCGCTCACGCGATCGGTCACCGTGCTCACGCGCGAAGATCTCGATCTGATGGGCTTCACGTCGGTGATCGACGCGCTGCGCTTCGTGCCCGGCACCGATGCCCGCGCGCGCGGCCCGATGGACGTGCAGACGGATTTTTCCCTCCGTGGCGCGACGTTCGGTCAGAACCTGATGCTCGCCGATGGCCTGCGGTTGAACGACAGCCAGACCGGTCATCACAACGGCGAGATTCCGCTCCCGTCGGTCGCCGTCGATCGCATCGAGGTCGTCACCGGCGCAGCGTCGGCGACGTACGGATCCGATGCGCTCGGCGGCACGATCAACGTCATCAGCCGCCGCGATGCGTATCAGGCCGCGAGCGTGTCGTACGGCCAGCACGGCTACGTCGACGCGCAAGGTGCGATCGGCGGCGGTGTGCTGCCCGCCGGATGGATGCTGGCGGGATGGGCCAGCCGCAGCGACGGCTTCGCGTTCGATCGCGAGTTCGCGCAAGGCGGCGCGGCGCTGCGTGGATCGATCGGACGCGGACTGACGATCGACGTCCGGCACCAGCGGCGCGCGTTCGGCGCGAACGGCTTCTACGGGCCGTCGCCGTCGAAGGAATGGACGGACCAGACGATTACCGCGCTGCGATGGCAGCACACTGGCGCGACGTGGACGACGATGATCGACGGATCGGCGAAGAACCACGGCGACCACTTCCGCTGGGACATCGCGCGTCCGGGCTTCGCCGAGAACCACCATCGCACGAACGCCGGCGACGCACGCGTCACGCTCGCACGCCGCATCGGCCGCGCGACGTTTACCGTCGGCGGATCGGGCGGCGGCGACTGGGTGCGCTCGAACAACCTCGGCGATCACGACTACGCGCGGGGCAGTGTCTTCGCCGAATGGCAGTCGCCGATTCGCGCTCGGACGTCGGTCGTCGCCGGCCTGCGCGTCGATACGTACTCGACGTTCGGGACCTCGACGAGTCCATCGTTCTCGTTCGTCACACGCGTCGCGCCGAACGTCCGCCTCCGCGCCTCCGCCGCTCACGCCTTCCGTGTGCCGACGTTCACCGAGCTCTACTATTCCGATCCGAGCAACATCGGCAATCCCGATCTGCGCGCCGAGCGCGGCTGGTCGATCGACGGCGGCCTCGACTGGACGCATCGGAGCTGGACGGGCGCGGTCTCCGTGTTCGGCCGCTGGGACAGCGACGTCATCGACTACCTGCGCGCGACGACCGCCGACCGCTGGCAGGCCATGAACGTTCGCGACGTGACGACGCGCGGCGTCGAGGTCAGCGCGTCGCGACTCGCGCGCGGCGTCCTCGTCAGGACGTCGTACACGGCCCTGGACGTCAGCGCGCCCAGCGTCGACTTGCTCTCGAAGTACGTCCTCGAGTACGTGCGACACCAGGCCGGGGTTTCACTGTCCGTGCCGTTCGCCGGCCGCATGCGCGCGGCCGTCAACGTCGACGTCCGCAACCGCATCGTCGCGCAGGCGTGGGAGACGTACGCCCTGGTCGGCGCCCGCGTCAGCCGCGCGTTCAAGCACGCGGACGTCTTCGTCGACGCATCGAACCTCTTCGATCAGGACTACATCGAGATCGCGGGCGTCGACATGCCCGGCCGCTGGGTCAGCGCCGGCTTCACGCTGCGGTGATGCGATCGTCGATATGATGTGACGTTTGGAGACGTCGAGTGGCGAACATTCTGCAGAGCCTGCCGGTTGGCGAAAAAGTCGGCATCGCATTTTCGGGCGGATTGGACACGAGCGCCGCGCTGCACTGGATGCGGCACAAAGGCGCGATCCCGTACGCGTACACTGCGAACCTCGGTCAGCCGGACGAACCGGACTATGACGAGATCCCCCGCAAGGCGAAACAGTACGGCGCCGAGCTCGCGCGGCTGATCGACTGCCGGCGTCAGCTCGTCGCCGAAGGCATTGCCGCGCTGCAGGCCGGCGCCTTTCACATCACGACTGCTGGCGTTCCCTACTTCAACACCACGCCGATCGGACGCGCCGTCACCGGCACGATGCTCGTCGTCGCCATGAAAGAAGACGACGTGCACATCTGGGGCGATGGGAGCACGTACAAGGGCAACGACATCGAGCGGTTCTATCGCTACGGCCTCCTCGCCAATCCGCACCTGCGGATCTACAAGCCGTGGCTCGATCAGACGTTCATCGACGAGCTCGGCGGCCGCAAGGAGATGTCGGAGTACATGGCGCGCGCGGGGCTCAGCTACAAGATGAGCGTCGAGAAGGCGTACTCGACCGACTCGAACCTGCTCGGCGCCACGCACGAGGCCAAGGATCTCGAGCACCTCAACGCCGGCATCACCATCGTTCAGCCGATCATGGGCGTCGCGTTCTGGCGCGAGGACGTCGCGATCAAGCCGGAACGCGTGACGATTCGTTTCGAAGAGGGACAACCGGTCGCGTTGAACGGCATCACGTTCGGCGATGCCGTCGAGCTGCTGCTCGAGGCGAACCGCATCGGCGGGCGCCACGGCCTCGGCATGAGCGATCAGATCGAGAACCGCATCATCGAAGCGAAGAGCCGCGGCATCTACGAAGCGCCTGGCCTGGCGCTGCTCTACATCGCGTACGAGCGGCTCGTCACCGGCATCCACAACGAGGACACGATCGAGCAGTACCGCGACAACGGCCGCCGGCTCGGACGGCTGCTCTATCAGGGCCGCTGGTTCGATTCGCAGGCCATGATGCTGCGCGAGACCGCGCAGCGCTGGGTCGCGCGCGCGATCACCGGCGAGGTCACGCTCGAGCTGCGGCGCGGCAACGACTACTCCATCCTCGACACCACGAGCCCGAACCTCACGTACAAGCCCGAACGGCTGACGATGGAAAAGGGCGAGTCGGTGTTCACGCCACAGGATCGCATCGGGCAGCTGACGATGCGGACGCTGGACATCACCGATACGCGCGACAAGCTGCTGATTTACACGAAAGCCGGTCTGCTCGCGGAAGGTCCGGAACAGACGATCCCACTGCTCGGAGCGAAGAAGGAATGACGAAGGCGGACGCCGATCTGATCGGCGCCGCACGTGGTGGCGACACCGGTGCGCTCGACGCGCTCGTCCGGCGGTACGAGCCGCGCGTCTACCGCTTCAGTTATCGACTGACCGGCGATGCCGACGAAGCCGCCGAAGTCGCGCAGGACACGCTCCTCGCCATGGCGCGTTCGCTGAACGCGTTTCGCGGTGAGTCCGCCCTGTCGACGTGGCTCTACAGCGTCGCCCGGCGTGTGGCGATCCGGCGCCATCGGCAGCGGACGCGGCGCTCGAGCCGCGAGACATCGCTCGATACCGAAACGACGCTCGACGGCGATCGACTGATCGCGACGACGCCAACGCCGGAAGCGGCGGTCATCGCGCACGAGCTCGATGCGGCCGTCAATCGTGCGTTGCTGACGCTGAATCGCTCGCAACGTGAAGTGCTCGTGCTGCGCGATATCGAAGGCCTGACCGCACCTGAAGTCGCGAAGGTCCTGAAGATCGGCGTGCGCGCGGTCAAGAGCCGGCTGCACCGCGCGCGCCTGTCGCTGCGCACCGCCCTCGCGCCTCTCGTCGGAGGTGTGGCGCAGGCGCCGTCGAAACCTGGATGTCAGGATGTGCTGGCGCAATTCTCCCGGCAGTTGGATGGCGATCTCAGCCGCGCCGCATGCGCAGAACTCGCGGCGCACCTGGAGCGCTGCCGCGATTGCCGCGGCGCGTGCGCGTCGCTGAAGAAGGTCCTGGCGGCGTGCCGCCGGGCGACACCGCACGAGCTGCCGAAGAGCCTGCGACTGACGATCCGTCAGGCCGTCCAGCGCGCTCGCGCGGAGCCATTCGCGTAGTCAGTTACCCGGCGACCGGCGCGTCCGCGCCGCGTTCTGCCGCGATCTTGGCGCGGATGTCGTCCATGTCGAGCGCGCGCAGCTTGCCGATCAGCTCGTCGAGCTGCGGCGCCGACAGCAGGCCCGGCTGCGAGAACAGCAGGACGCCGTCCCTCAGCGCCATCACCGTCGGAATCGAACGGATGTTGAACTCCGCGGCCAGATTCTGCTCGGCGTCCGTGTCGATCTTGCCGAAGACGATGTCCGGATGCCGCTCGGCAGCCGCCTCGAAGATCGGCGCAAACGCGCGGCACGGCCCGCACCACGTCGCCCACCAATCGAGCAGCACGATGCCGCCCTTCTGCACCGTGGTCTCGAACGTCTGCTCTGTGACGTGCGTCACTGCCATGTATTCCTCCTGCCATGTAAGAGGCTTCGACCCGCGAAAAGGATTCGCAGGCGGGCTCGCGGCCCGTCGCGGCCGGTGGGTCAGCGGCTCGACGACGCCGTGGGCGTCAGGCCCGCAATGAACGCCTGCGCATCGGCCTGGATGCGCGCCAGGTGCGCGCGGTCGCGGAAGCTCTCCGCGTAGAGCTTGTAGACGTCTTCCGTCCCCGACGGCCGAACCGCGAACCAGCCATCATCGGTCGTCACTTTCAGTCCGCCAATCGGCGCACCATTGCCCGGCGCGGTCGTGATCGCGGAACGAATGGGCTCGCCGGCGATGTCCTTGACGTGCACGTCCTGCGCGGACAGCTTCGCCAGCCGCTGTTTCTGATCGATCGTCGCCGGGGCATCGATGCGCTCATAGACGGGCGTGCCGAGCTCGTGCGTCAACTGCCCGTAGAACGTGCCCGGATCGAGACGAAGCTGCGCCGTGATCTCCGCGGCGAGCACGCCCAGCGCGATCCCGTCCTTGTCCGTCGTCCACGTCGTGCCGTCGCGGCGCAGGAGCGATGCGCCCGCGCTCTCCTCACCGGCGAAACCGAGCTGGCCGCTGAGCAGACCGTCGACGAACCACTTGAATCCGACGGGCACTTCGACCAGCCGTCGGCCCAGCTTCGCGGCCACGCGATCGATCATGCTGCTGCTGACGACGGTCTTCCCGACGCCGGTACCGGCGGCCCAATCAGGCCGATGAGCGAAGAGATAGGCGATCGCCACGGCGAGATAGTGATTCGGGTTCAGCAGGCCGGCCGTGGGCGTCACGATGCCGTGGCGATCGTGATCGGCGTCGCAGGCGAACGCGACGTCGAATCGATCGCGCATCGCGATGAGCGACGCCATCGCGTACGGCGACGAGCAGTCCGTCCGGATCTTGCCGTCCCAGTCCACGCTCATGAAGCGGTACGTCGGATCGACGACGTCGTTGACGACGGTCAGCGCCAGGCCGTATTTCTCGGCAATCGATCCCCAATAGCGCACGCCAGCGCCGCCGAGCGGATCGACGCCGATGCGCACGCCGGACGAGCGCACCAGGTCGAGATCGACGACCGACGCGAGGTCCTCGATGTACGGCGTCGCGTAGTCGTAGCGATGCGTCGTGCCGGACGTCCAGGCGCGCGCATAGGGAATGCGCCGAACGCCGCGCAAATCCGACGCCAGGAACGCGTTCGCCGCCTGCTCGATCGCGCGCGTAATGTCGGTGTCGGCCGGCCCGCCGTTCGGCGGATCGTATTTGAAGCCGCCGTCCTCCGGCGGATTGTGCGACGGCGTGATGACGATGCCGTCGGCGAGACCGCTGGTCCGGCCGTGGTTGTAGCGCAGGATGGCGTGCGACACGACGGGCGTCGGCGTGTAGCCGCGCTCGGCGTCGACCATCACCTCGACACCGTTGGCCGCGAGCACCTCGAGCGCGCTGACAAACGCCGGCTCGGACAGTGCGTGCGTGTCCCGGCCGATGAAGAGCGGGCCGTCGATGGCCTGCGCGCGACGGTAGTCGCAGATGGCCTGCGTGATCGCGAGGATGTGCGCTTCGTTGAACGTGCGATCGAAGGCCGAGCCGCGATGGCCGGAGGTCCCGAACGTGACGCGCTCGGCCGCGACGCTCACGTCCGGCCGCTCGGCGTAATACGCGGTCACCAGCTTTGGGACGTCCACCAGCATCGACAGCGGTGCCGGTTTTCCAGCGAGAGGGTTGATGTCGGGCATGAGGAGGTTCGACGATCAGAGCGTCTTCAGATATTCGATCAGCGCGATTTTCTGTTGTGGCGAGAGCGTTGTGCCGTACACGTGTCCGGCCGAGCTGTCGCCTGGCAGACTCGTGTCGACGCGCGTGCCGATCCGTTTCGCCTGATCGCCGTCGCTCACGAATCCGACCCGCACGGGATCATAGACATCGTAGCCCCGCCAGAACAACCGTGGACGATCCGCTACCGGCGTGAGCAAATCCGCGAGCGTCGGCACCGAGCCGTTGTGGAGATACGGCGCGCGCAGCCAGAGCCCTTCGAGGCCGACCGCCACGTATCCGCCGCCGGTGCGGAAGTGCGAGAACTTCCACGAGTGCCCGTCGCCGTAGGCGTTGTATGCGGTCGCCGACGCGGGCGTCCACATGTCGAGCCGATGCCGGTCCGTACCGATCTCGCCGATCGGAATCACGGTGCCCGTTCTGGCACCGCCTGGGCCGTGGCAGGCGGCGCATTCCGTCCGGAAGAGCGACGCGCCTTCGGCCGCGAGCGTGGCGTCGATCGGAAACGGATACGCCGGCGGCTTCACCGTGCTGATGAAGTCCATGACACGGCGAAGGCTCGATGCGCGGCTGGGATCGGTCTCGTCCCACTTCGCGACGTCGCGATCGACCCATTTGATCGTGGCGCCGTCGCCGAGCGCTGACGACAGCACGACCTCGCGCAAGTCCGTGTTCAAGCCGTCCCAGTGCAGCGCATAGCCGGAGTGCGCGGCGAGATTCCAGACCGGCATCATGTCCGAGTTGCCGATCGTGTCGTCGATCGGCTGCTTCAGGATGCCGAACTTCACGGGATTGAACGGATCGATCCGCCCGCGGCCCCAATCCGGATTCGCGGCCATCCACTTATCGGCATCGCGCAGCTGCAGGATCGCGCGGCGCGTCTGCGGGATGAGGACGAACCGGTACAGCAGCTGATCCGTGCGCGACAGCCGCACGTTCTTCGCGATCTCACCGAGGATCGTGTCCGCGGTGAATCGCGGATCGGCGGCGCACGCGAACAGGAATCGCAGGTACTGCTGTTCGTTCGTCTGATGCGACGGACCGCCGGCGACGAGCAGCGGCGGCGCTTCTGGCGCCGTGCGCACGCTGGCCGTGTGGCACATCGCGCAGTTGATGCCCACGCGCGGGAAGCCGATCGTCACCTTCGAGAAGCCCACCGGCAGCTCGTGGCCGTCCTTGCTCGGCATGCCCAGCGCCGCGTACCCGCCAGGGCCCGGCAGATATTCGGGGAAGACTCTCGGCAGCACGAGCCAGATCCAGTACGGCACACCTTGTTGCGCCTCGGTGCCGATCGAGCCGAACAGGAAGTGATCCTCCGCCGACTCGAAGTACGGCGCCGGCTCCTCGCGGAAGAAGTGCCGATAGGCGAACAGCCCCACTGCTCCGCCGATGACGGCGAGGACGACGAGGATCGCGACGAGACGCACGAGACGCCGCCGCGTCATGCGGACGCTCCCCGGCCGATCGTGAGCAATGCGGCCTCAGGCACGAAGAACGCGAGATCGAAATAGCCGAGTTGGTGGTACTCCGCCGCCTGGAAGCCGACGAAGAACACGACGCCGGCGAGGCGCGCGAGGACCGCGAGCCACGCGATCGCGCGGTACCGCACGGGATCGGCGGCCGCCGGCACGTAGAACGCGCTCAACAGGATCAGCAGCAGCGCCGCGAAGCGCGGCCACAACAGCGGCATGGCCGGCGGCAGACCGTTTCTCGCGAGAAGCGCCTCTGGCGCGGCCAGCGTCGGAATCGCCAGCGCAAGGTTCGCCGCGATACCGATCCACGTCACGCGGCTGAACCATCGCAATGCGGTCGCTGGCGCCATGAGTCTCCTTGCCCTAGAACGTTTTCAAGTACTCGATCACGGCGTGCTTGTCCGATTCCGGCAGCGACGTGCCGTACACGTGTCCGCCGTTGCCATTGCCGGGCATCGTCGTGTCGTAGCGGGAGAGCTCGCGCCCGTTCCGCGAGGCATCGCTCGATACGAAACCAAGGTTCACCTGGTCGTAGACATCGTCGCCACGGAAGAACATCTTCGGCCGGCGCTCCGGCGGTTCCAGCAGATCGCGCACGGTCGGCACGGAGCCGTTGTGGAGATACGGCGCGCGCGCCCAGATGCCGTCGAGCGGCTGGTTCGCATAGCCGTACGTCTTGCGGAAGTGCGAGAAGCGGTACGGCGAGTCGGGATAGAGCTGATACTGATTCGCCGCGAAGATCTCGGTGTACGAGTCGAGCCGGTAGCGATCCGTGCCGATCTGTTCGATCGGCTCGACGGTGCCGACACGGTCGCCGGTCTTGACGCCGTCGCGGAAACGATCGTCGGCGTGACACGACACGCAGTGCTCGTGATAGACGACCGAGCCGCGCGCGGCGAGCGTCTTGTCGATCGCGAACGGATAGGCCGGCGGCGGCAGCGTCCAGATCCAGTCGCGAATGCGTTTCAGCGCCGCGCGATCGACGGTCACCGGCGTCACGCCGGCGCCGAGCGACGCGCTGAGATTGCGCTCGTCGACCGAATCGTTGTCGCCGTCCCAGTGCAGTTGCAAGCCCTCGCGCGGCTTCTGGTTCCAGAGCGACGGAAAATCCGACGCGCCGATGCGCTCCTTGTCCGGCAGATCCTGCAATCGCCAGTTGAACTGCACCGCCTTGTACGGATTGAACGTGTCGACGCGGCCGCGGCCCCAGTCCGGCACGTGCTGGTACAGCAGCGGCTCGAGACGGTTGCGCAGCGCCAGCGTCTGGAGCTTCAGCCGATCGACGAGGCCCAGACGGAACAGCGCGCGCTCGACGAGCGACGGCCCGCCGTGCTCCGGAAACCGTCCGCGGACCGCATCGGCGGTCATCCGGTTGTCGAGCGTGCAGTCGATGATGAACTGCACGAACTTCTGCAGATCGAGACTGTTCGCCGGCATGCCGAGCACGAGCTGCGCCGGCGCGCTCGGCGACTCGCGCACCGTGTTCGTGTGGCAGACGGCGCAGTTGAGCCCGACCTGATCGATCCCCAGCCGTCTTCGGCGCGACACGCCGATTGGCAGATCGTGGCCGGGCTCCATGATGAAGCCGAGCGACGCGTACCCGCCGGGCAACTTGTCGGAGCAGATCGACGGCAGCGCGCGGAACACCCAGTACGGCGGCAGCGCGCCGCCCACCGGCGACAGCAGCGATACCCCAGGCTCGCTCCCGATCGATCCGTATTTGAAGTGATCGACGATGTCGTCGTAGGTGACGGGACGATCGACGCGCAGCAGCCACGCGACGACGAGTGCGAGCGCCGCGGCGGCGACCACGAGCGCGACGATCGCGCGCCGCAACCACGTGCGGATCACGGTCCAGCGGGACGGCCGCGGCGGCGTGTCGACGTCGGTCGTCATCACGCAAACGGCGCGGGTTCGAACACCGACATGACCTGCGCCAGCATCTCCTCACGGCTCGCGAAGCGGCTCTCCTCGTAGCATCCGAGCGGGTGCTCGACGACGTGCACGAGGCATTTGTTGCAGTACGTGCACGGCTTCTCGGCCCGATCGCGGCCGGCGGCGAACTGCCGCGGCAGATCGTTGTTCGCCACGAGCGGGCGCGCCATGCTCACGGCGTCGCAATCACCGCGCGCGATCGCCGCGCGGATGACCGACGCCGTCTGAAATCCGCCCGTGCAGATGACCGGCACCGGCACGGCCGCTTTGATCGCGCGCGCGTCCGCCAGCGTCAGCCCTTCGATCGCGTTTGCCGGCACGCCGGCATCCAGCCACATCTTCCGGAACGCCGCGCCGGTCAGATGGCCGTGGAAGATCAGCAGATTCCGGAACGTCGATCGCCCACTCGACGCCAGCTGCTCGTAGGTCTGCGCCAGCACGTCGATCGGCAGGTCGGCGCCGGCGGGATTTCGCGGATGCGGAAACGAGCTGCCCGTCGACACGTGGATCGCGTCGACGCCGGCGTCCACCAGCCACTGACACACCTGCGCGGACTCGGAGACGACGTTGCCCGAGGGCTCGGCGCGCAGGAACAGCAGCGCGTCGTTGTACTCCGTCGCGCTGATCTTCATCTGCAGATGGAAATCCCGTCCCACGCGCGCCCGGATGGCCTTGACGATCTCGATGACGAACCGCGCGCGGTTCTCGAGCGGCCCGCCGTACTCGTCTTCGCGGTCGTTGATCGCCGAGCTCAGGAACTGCGTGATGAGATAGCCGTTCGCGCCGTGCAACTCGACGCCGTCGAGGCCGGCATCACGCGCGCGGCGTGCGCCCTCGGCGAACGCCGCCACGACGGTCGCGATGTCCTGCCGCGTCATCCGCGTGCACTCGAATCCGTGCAGCGGGTCCTTCCGATCCGTCGAGCTCATGCCGATAGGAAACTCGATCCCCGGCACGTCACGCTGCCGGCCGCCATGGCTCAACTGCAGGATGAACTTACAATCGTGTGCGTGGACGGCCTCGCCGACCGCGCGCCAGAACGGAATGCGCGCGTCGGTGTCGATGGTCGCGTAGTTCGGCAGAATGCGGCCCTGGATCAGCACGGGCACGAACGACGACACGATCGCACCCACGCCGCCCTTCGCGAACTTCGTCTCCCAGTTGATCCGCGCCTGATTGCCCGACCCGTCGTAGTTGTCGAACCGTCCCGAGATGTTCGATCGGAACAGACGATTTTTGACGGTGAGATTCCGAAATGTAAGCGGCTCGAAGATCGCGTCGGCCATGAGAGACCTCGTCACGAGACACGAACGTGGTCACGGACGCTCGTCGACGCGGGAGGGAATTTCCGGCGAGCGCCGTCATTCAAGCACAGCCACGCGATCGAGGCAAGCGCGGCCGTGCTACCCTCTTGCCACCCTCCCCTTCGGCGTGCGCATGCGGCGCGTCGTCGCGCCGCCTATCTGACAGCAGGATCGTTGCCATGACGGTTTCCTCAGCACGGACATGGACGCTCGCGCTCGTTGTCGCGGCCGGCGTGGGCACGGCCTCATGCAACGGCCCGTCGATCGCGGCGGGTCATGTGCAGGACGAAGCGATGCGCGCGCATCGTGCGCCCGACTCTTTTCCGCCCGCTGACGAAGACTACTTCCACGACATGGACGGCGCCTCGTCGCTCGATCGCGACGCGATCATGGGTCGCAACATGTGGCTCGTGTGGACCGGAGGCAACGACCGGTTCTGGGACGGCATCTCCGCCACCAGCTTCGGCACGCTGGATTTCCTGAAGACGATCTCCTCGCATCCGGTGCTGAAGTACTCGCGCGAGCATCGCTGGCACGATCTGGGTCTGGTCAACGAGCCGTGCTATCGGCAGGCGACCGGCCCCGATCCGAATCACTACGGGCTCTGGCTCGACCAGCGGGATCCCGCGTGCCCGCCCGATCCGTTCGCGGACGCGACGAAATATCCCGGCGTCGCGATCGGCGCGCGCGGCAGGACGGTCGACGTCGGCTCCTACTACGGCGAGCCCACCGGCATCGTCGGCCTGCGGCTCTTTCCGAACCCGGACTTCGATGCCGCGGCCAAGCGCAAGTGGGACGCGGAGCGCTATTACCGCGATCCGTCCTATTACTTCTCGAAAGATCTGATCAAGCCGTACCGCGTCGGCATGTCCTGCGCGTTCTGCCATGTCGGGCCGAGCCCGACGCATCCGCCCGTCAATCCGGAACAGCCGGCGTGGGCGGATCTCGCATCGAACGTCGGCGCGCAGTATTTCTGGGTCGATCGCATCTTCAACTGGCAGGGCGACGACAACAACGGCAGCTTCTTCTATCAGCTCTTTCACTCGTCACGTCCGGGCAGTCTCGACACGTCCCTCGTCTCGAGCGACGGCATCAACAACCCGCGGACGATGAACGCGGTGTACGCGCTCGGCCCGCGCATGGCGATCGCCAAGCGATGGGGCCGCGAGACGCTGGCCGGCGGCGAGCTCGACAACAAGCAGTTCAACGAGTACGTCCCCGCCGGCGATCCGCTGTCTGTGTTCTTCCAGCCGCCGAACACCGTCTGGACGCCGCGCGTGCTGAAGGACGGATCGGACTCGGTCGGCGCGCTCGGCGCGCTCAATCGCGTCTACATCAACATCGGGCTCTTCAGCGAGGAATGGCTGCTGCACTTCCGCGCGCTGATCGGCGGCGCGCCGATCACGCCGATTCCGATCGCGACGGCGCAGCGCAACTCGGCGTACTGGGGTGCGACCGAGCGGCAGTCGATCCACATGGCGTCGTTCTTCCTGAAGACAACGGCGCCGCATCATCTGAAGGACGCGCCCGGTGGCGACGCCTATCTCACGGCCGATGCCGCGACGCTGACTCGCGGCAAGGACGTGTTCGCCAATTACTGCGCGCGCTGCCACTCGAGCAAGCTGCCGCCGCTGCCCGACGGCCTCGATCTCGAAGGCTGCAACGGCGCGGGCTATCTCTCGTGCTGGGATCGCTACTGGGCGTGGACCAGGACAGACGGCTTCAAGACCGCCATGCGCGCGATCGTCGCCGACGATCATTTCCTCGACGACAACTATCTCTCGACCGAGTTGCGCGTGCCGTCGACGCTGCTGCAGACGAACGTCTGCAGCCCCATCGCGACCAACGCGATCGCCGGCAACATCTGGGACAACTTCTCGTCGCAGTCGTACAAGGCCCTGCCCTCCGTGGGCACCGTCAAGGTGCGACACCCGGTCACCGGCGACGAGCGCGACTTCACGCTGCCCGGCGGCGGCCGCGGCTTCACGCGGCCGGCCTCCCTCATCAGCGCATGGTCGACCGCGCCGTTCCTCCAGAACAACAGCGTCGGCCGCTTCGATCCGAGCCCCTCCGTCGACGCGCGCATGCGCGTGTTCCAGGATTCGATCGAACAGCTGCTCTGGCCAGAGCGCCGCGAGACCGACGCGATCTTCGGCAGCAGCCACGCCGCGGGCACCGGCGCGATCGATCGCACGACGGCGCCGAGCTCGATCTGGGTGCCGAGCGGCTACGTGCCCGATGCGCTTCGTCCCCTGCTCGGACTCGGACGCCGCCTGTTCCCGATGTTCTTTCCCGGCGGCGAGCTCACGATCGGGCCCATCCCGCAGGGCTTCCCCATCAGCCTGCTCGCGAATGCCGATTTGACGGGCGCAGAGCTGCCGACGCTCGACGCGCGCCGCGCCCACCGCGAGAAGCTCGTCGAGCTGCTCGAAATTCTCAAGAAGGATCTCAAGGCCGGCACGGACATCTTCGGCGATCGCGCGCTGATCGACGGGCTCGTCGACATCAGCAAGTGTCCCGATTTCGTCGTCAACAAAGGCCACTACTTCGGCACGTCCCTCCAACCCGATGAAGCGCCGCTCGACGATGCGGACAAACGCGCGCTGATCGAGTTCATCAAGACGTTTTGAGCGTGCAGACAGACGACTCGCGAGATCCCCGTATGGCCGCCTCAGCCGACGATCGGCCAACGCGCCGCGACGTGCTCAAGGCCGGCGCGGCGGCCGTCGCCGTCACCGGTCTGGGAGTCCGTTCCGAGGCGCGCGCGGACGCCGCGTCCGTCACAGCGACACAAAATTCGCCTGTATCGCCATCCTCACCAAATGCGCAGCCCGCGCACGACTTCGTCGTCGTGGGATCCGGCGCCGGCGGCGGCACCGTAGCCGCGCGGCTCGTCGAATCCGGCTTTCGCGTGCTGCTCCTCGAGGCCGGCCTCGATCCTCTCGCCGCCGCGTCGGGCAACGCGCGGCCGGAGGACTATCAGGTGCCGGCGTTCCATCCGTTCGCGACCGAGAATCCGTCGATGCGCTGGGACTTCTGGGTCCGGCACTATGCGAACGACGCCCAGCAGCGCCGCGATCCGAAGTACTTCGAGACCTGGGACGACGCGCGCGTCGACGGCGTCTGGTATCCGCGCGCAGCCGCGCTCGGCGGCTGCACGGCGCACAACGCGATGATCTTCGTCGCGCCGCACGACGCCGACTGGAACGAGATCGCCGATCT
>DASZVJ010000200.1:0-46095 GCA_035547155.1 Vicinamibacterales bacterium | reverse complement strand
CTCTACGGCAACGTCTTCGTCACCGAGCCGGCCGCGAATCTCGTCAGCCGGCTCGTCGTCACCGACGACGGCACGACGCTGCAGGGCGCGAAGGCGTACGAGCGCGGCGAGTTCCTCGCGTCGACCGACGAGCGCTTCCGTCCCGTCTATCTGTCCGCCGCGCCGGACGGCACGATCTACGTCGTCGATCTCTATCGCGGCGTCATCCAGCACAAGGGCTACATCACGGAATATCTGCGCGATCAGATCCTGTCGCGCGATCTGCAGGCGCCCATCGGCTACGGCCGCATCTATCGCATCGTGCACGACGGCATGACGCGCGGTCCGAAGCCGTCGTTGTCGCGCGCGACGCCGGCGCAATTGGTCGCGGCGCTGGCGCATCCGAACGGATGGTGGCGTGACACCGCGCAGCAATTGCTCGTGCAGCGTCGGCCCGCGACGGCGATCACGCCATTGCGTGTGCTGGCGCGAGATGCGGCCGAATGGCGCGTGCGGCTGCAGGCGCTGTGGACGCTCGACGGCATGGATCAGCTTCAGCCCATCGAAGTGCGGCGCGCGCTCGGGGATCCGTCGCGCGACGTGCGCGTGGCCGCTATCCGCATGGCGGAGCGGTGGCTCGGCGATGCGGCGTCCGGCGTGCGTGCGGCCGTGCTCGCGCGCCTCGGCGTCGGTGACACGGACTGGGCCGTGCGTCGGCAGCTCGCGGCAACGCTTGGTGAGCTGCCTCCAGCGGATCGTATCGAGCCGCTGGCGACGATGCTCGAGCAGCACGGCGACGATCCGGTGGTGGTCGACGCGGCGATCAGCGGATTGCGCGGGCAGGAGACGGACATGTTGACGCGTCTGCTTCGCGACACGACCGAAACGCCACAGCTGTCCGCCGCGATGACGATGCTGTCCGGCACGATCGTGCGTGGCGGCCGCGACGCAACCGTGCAGACGGTGCTGCAGTGGACGGCCGACACGCAGCGTCCAGCGTGGCAGCGAGCGGCGTTGCTCAACGGCGCCGAGGTCGCGCTGCTCAACGCACCGATGCCGCCGGTCACGCGCGCCGCGCGCGCGGGTGCACCCGCGCGCGGCCAGGCTGCGTCAGCCGCAACACCGCCGTGCCCGACGTGCCCCGGCGCGCGCAGCGGCCCTGGCGGCGCGCCCGCATTTCCTGAGCGGCCGGCAGGCACACCCGCGCCAACGACGCCTGCGCCCGCGCGTCCGGCGGGCCCGCTGCTTCGCCTGACTCGCGAGCCGTCGCTCGCCGCGCTCGCCGACAGCGCCGACCCGCTCGCGCCGCGCATCACCGCCGTGCTCGCGCGCATCGAATGGCCAGGCAAGCCCGGCGCGTCCGCGCCGATCGCGCCGCTCACGGCCGAAGAAGAGCGCCGCTTCGAAGCCGGGCACGAGATCTACACGAACATCTGTCAGGCCTGTCATCAGCAGGACGGACGCGGATCGTCGGGTGTCGCGGCGAGTCTCGTCGGATCGACGCTCGCGCTCGGCCCGGCGGATGTGACCGCGCGCATCCTGCTCAATGGCAAGGAAGGCACGATCGGTCTGATGCCGGCGCTCGGATCGACGCTGAGCGACGATCAGATCGCCGCGGTGCTCACGTACGTTCGCCGCGAATGGGGACAGGACGGATCGCCGGTCGAACCGGCCACTGTTACGCAGACGCGCACGGCGACGGCCACGCGCACGCGGCCGTGGACCAACGATGAATTGTTGAAGCTCTCCGCGCCGGCCGGCGCCACGGAAGGACGATAGATGTCACTTGCGCCGCCTCCTCCGGCGACCACATCCGCCACGGTCTCCGACACGCCGTGGTACCGGGAGCTCACCGCGGCACACTGGTTCATTCTGATTGTCGCGTCGATGGGGTGGCTCTTCGACACGATGGACCAGCAGCTGTTCAACCTCGCGCGGCGGCCGGCCGTCGTCGAGCTGCTGGCGCGGCGATCGGGCGTCGCGCCGAGCACCGCCGACGTCGCCGAGTACGCCGGCTACGCGACGATGATCCTGATGATCGGCTGGGCGTCTGGCGGCGTCATCTTCGGCATCCTCGGTGATCGCATCGGCCGCGTGAAGACGATGGTGATCACGGTGCTGTGCTACTCGCTCTTCACCGGGCTCAGCGCGTTTTCCGTCGGCATCTGGGATTTCACCTTCTACCGGTTCGTCACGGGCCTCGGCGTCGGCGGACAGTTTGCTGTCGGTGTCGCGTTGGTCGCCGAGTCGCTGTCCGATCGCGCGCGGCCGTTTGCGCTCGGCTGGCTGCAGGCGTCGTCGACGTGGGGCAACATGCTCGCGTCGCTCATCGGGATGGGCCTTGGCGGACTGGAAACGTCGGGCGCGATTGGCAGCGCGTGGCGCACGATGTTCGTGATCGGCGCGCTGCCGGCGTTCCTGTCCGTGCTGATCATGCGCCGGCTGCGCGAGCCGGAGAAATGGACGCAGGCGCGGCAGTCTGGCGTACGCCTTGGATCGTTCTCCGAGCTGTTCGCCCACCCGCGCTGGCGGCGCAACGCGATCGTCGGCGTGCTCCTCGCGTTCTCGGGCGTCGTCGGCTTGTGGGGCATCGGGTTCTTCAGCGTCGATCTGGTCCGCGTCGTGCTCGACAAAACGAGCCTCAGTGCCGGTCAGAAGACGTTCTGGACGAGCGTGACGCTGCTGCTGCAGAACGCCGGCGCGTTCGTGGGCGTGTACGCGTTCACGCACGTGACGCATCGCATCGGCCGCCGCAAGACGTTCGCGATCGCGTTCGTCGCGGCGATGATCTCGACGGCGTACACGTTCTGGAATCTGCAGACGCTCTCCGACATCTTCTGGATGGTCCCGATCATGGGCGCGTGCCAGCTCGCGCTCTTCGGCGGCTACGCGATCTATCTGCCCGAGCTGTTCCCGACGCATCTGCGCAGCACCGGCACGTCGTTCTGCTACAACGCGGGACGGTTCGTCGCCGCCGTCGGCCCGCTCGCGCTTGGCTTGCTCACGAGCCGCGTGTTCGTCGGTCATCCCGAACCGATGCGATACGCGGGCGTGACGATGTGCGTCGCGTTTCTGATCGGCCTGGCGGCGCTGCCGTTCGCGCCGGAGACACGAGGGGAGCCGCTGCCGGAATGAGCTTGCGTGTTGGCATCATCGGAACGGGCGCGATCGCGACGCTGCACGCACGCGCCTACACGTCCATCGGCTATCGCATCACGGTCTGCACCGACGTCCGTGAGGACTCCGGCCGGAAGTTCGCCGACGAGCACGGCGCCACGTTCGTCGCGCGCGCCGAGGACGTCTGCCGCCATCCCGGCGTCGACTACGTCGATCTCTGCACGCTGCCGGGATTCCGGCTCGATCCCGTCAGATGGTGCGCGGAGGCCGGCAAGGCGATTCAGGTCCAGAAGCCGATCGCGACGACGATGGCGATCGCGCGTGAGATGGTGGCGATCGCGAAACGCGCGGGCATCGTGCTCGGCGTCGTCAGCCAGCATCGCTTCGACACGTCGAGCCAGTTCCTGCTCAAGGCGATTCGCGACGGACGCCTCGGCCGTCTCATCCAGTGCGACGCGTACGTGAAGTGGTATCGCTCTGCCGAGTACTACTCACGTCCGATCAAAGGCAGCTGGGACGGCGAAGGCGGCGGCGCGTTGATGAATCAGGCGATCCATCAGGTCGACCTGCTGCGATGGCTGGTCGGTCCCGTCGCGCGCGTGTCCGGCATGTGGCAGCTCGGCGCGCTGCACCGCATCGAATCGGAAGACGACGTGACCGCGGTGTTGCGCTACGCGAACGGCGCAACCGGCGTGATTCAGGCGGCCACCGCGCTGTGGCCCGGCTATCCCGAGCGCATCGAGCTGCACGGCACGAAAGGCACGGCGATCGTCACGGGCGATCGCCTCACGACGTGGGACGTGCAGGACGATGCGGGCGATGCGCCGCCGCTGTCGAGCCAGGTGGCGTCAGGCGCATCCGATCCGCTGGCGATCTCCCTCGATCCGTTCGAGCGCCAGTTCCTCGATTTCGGTCACGCGGTGCAGACCGGCGGCCGGCCGCTCGTCGCCGGCGAGGACGGCCTCGCCGCACTCGCGCTCGTCGACGGCATCTATCGGTCCTGCCGATCGGGCGAACCCGTCGATCTGCACGACGAGGCGGCGCGATGACGAGCCGCGACGCGCCGCTGTCGCTCGCGGCGATCACCGACGAGTTCTCGCCGGACGATTTGGATGCGGCGCTTCGCGCGATGTCGGCGCTCGGCATGACGGGCGTCGAGTTGCGCATGGTCTGGGGCAAGAACGTCATCGACCTCAGCGACGCCGAGCTCGATCGCGCGACGTCGATGATCCACGCCGCGGGCATGCGCGTGTTGTCAATCGCGTCGCCGGTGCTGAAGTGCGTGCTGCCGGACGCGCCGCCGCTCGACCCGCGATTCCAGCAGGACACGTTCGCCGCGCGTTACGGCTTCGACGATCAGCCGGCACTCGCCCGCCGCGCGTTCGACATCGCCCAGCGGACGGGTGCGTCGATCGTCCGCGTCTTCTCCTACTGGCGGACGATCGATCCGCCGCGCGTGTTCGATCGCGTCGCGCACGCGTTGCAAACGCTTGCCGGCGAAGCGGCCGATCGCGGGTTGATCATCGGCATCGAGAACGAGCACGCGTGCCACATCGGCACCGGCGTGGAAACCGCCGCGCTGCTCGACGCCGTCGATCATCCCGCGCTGCAGGTCATCTGGGATCCCGCCAACGCGCTCGTCGCCGGCGAGACGCCGTTCCCGGATGGCTACTCGCAACTTCCGGTCTCGCGCATCGTGCACGTCCACGCCAAGGATTGCGACGTCCACGATCACACGCCGACGTGGGGATTGATCGGCGACAGGAGCGTGCGCTGGCGCGATCAGCTCGACGCGCTGGTCCGCGACGGCTATCGCGGCTTCATCAGCCTCGAAACGCACTGGAAGGGCCCGCATGGCGACAAGATGGAAGCGAGCCGCCTGTGCGGCGAGCGCCTGCGCGCCCTCGTCGCCGACGCGAACGCGGTCGCGACACGCGGCGCGTAGCGCTTCGAGTACGCTGTCGTCATGGCTCGGTGGCGCGACAATCCCGCGAACGTGCGGCCGATGCTCGCGTCGCTGGATTCACCACCGATCACCGGCCACGGCCTGATCTACGAGCCGAAGTACGACGGCATCCGCGCCATCGTCGACATCCGTCCGGCGGCGAAACGTGGCGCCGCACCAACCATCACGCTCTACTCGCGCAACGGCCGCGAGAAGCACGCGCAGTTTCCGGAGATCGTCGACGCGCTCCAGCAGATCACGCGACGGATCGATCGACCGATCCTCCTCGACGGCGAGATCGTCGCGATTTCGCCCAAAGGTCTGCCGCTCGGCTTCCAACACATTCAGGGCCGCATTCATCTCATCGGCCCGTCGGAGATCGCCGACGCGGCTGTGGCGCATCCTGCCGCGATCGTCGTGTTCGATCTGCTTCGCGACGGCGACGACGATCTGCGCGGCGAGCCGATGGCCGCGCGGCGCTTGCGTTTGCAGCGCGTCATCCACGCGGCGACGGATCGCGGCACCGTCAGGCTGAGCGCCGTGGCACTCGACGACGGCCGCGCGATGCTGTCACGCGCCAAGGCCGAAGGCTGGGAAGGCCTCATCGTCAAGGACGGGCAGGCCGTGTACAGCAGCGGCCGGCGCACGCCCGCGTGGCGCAAACTGAAGTTGCTCAAGCAGCAGGAGTTCGTGATCGGCGGCTGGACCGAGCCGCGGCAGTCGCGCCAGCACTTCGGCGCGCTGCTCGTCGGCTACTACGACGGATCGCGGCTGCGATGGTCGGGCAGCGTGGGCACGGGATTCGATCAGGCCGAGCTCGATCGGCTCGGCGCGATGTTCCAGCGCCGCGCGATCGCGAAGAGCCCGTTCGCCGACGTCGTCAAGACGCAGGAAGTCGCACATTGGGTGCGGCCGGACCTCGTCGCGGAGGTACGCTTTACGGAGTGGACGAGTGAAGGCCTGCTGCGGCAGCCGGTGTATCTCGGCCTTCGCACCGACAAGCGTGCAACCGACGTCGTCCGGGAGGATCCTATGGCGCGCGATTCGTCGTCATCTCCGGCCTCGTCGTCGAGCTCGTCGCGACGGCGCCGGCGCGCGCGCGCCTCGGACGCCGATCCCACGATCGAGACCGTCGTCGCACAATTGCAGACGTTCGAGGACACGAAGAAGGACGGATACGTCGATCTGCCGAGCGGCGATACCGTCCACGTCACGAATCTCGCAAAAGTGTTCTGGCCGTCGCTCGGCATCACGAAGGGCGAGCTGCTTCGCTATTACGTGCAGGTGTCGCCGCTGATCCTGCCCGTCGTCGACGACCGGCCGCTGGTGATGAAGCGCTTTCCGAACGGCGTCACAAAGCAGGCGTTCTTCCAGCAGCGGCATCCGGAAGCTGCGCCGCCGGGCGTGCGGCGCGTCGTGCTGCCCGACGACGTCGAGCCGATCGACGAAGAAGGGCCGCGCGATCGCCTCGTCGGCGGCTCGCTCACGACGCTGCTCTACATGACGCAGCTCGCAGCCATCTCGCAGGATCCGTGGTTCTCGCGTGTCGCCGATCCGCTGCACCAGGACTTCGCGGCGATCGATCTCGATCCCGGCGACGACGTGCCGTTCGACACGATCGTCGAGGTCGCGCGCGGCGTGAAAGAAGAGCTGGACCGCCTCGACATTCCGGCGGTGCCGAAGACCTCCGGCTCGCGCGGGCTGCACATCTACATTCCGCTGCCGCCGAAGACGACATACGAGACGGGACAAGTGCTCTGTCAGATCATCGCGACGACGGTGGCGTCGAAGTATCCGCGCATCGCGACCGTCGAGCGCATGGTCAAGAAGCGGCCGAAGGGCACGGTGTCGATCGATTATCTGCAGAACATCCTCGGCAAGACGCTCGCGTGCGCGTACTCGGCCCGCGCGAGCGACTATGCGGGCGTGTCGACGCCGCTCAAATGGTCCGAGATCCGCAAAGGCCTCGATCCGCGCACGTTCAACGTCCGCACCGCGCTCGCACGCTTTGCGAAGGTCGGCGATCTCTGGGCGCCGATGCGTGAAGGACCGAAGGTCGACCTGAAGGCTGTACTGAAGAAAAGCTCGCCCTCGGGATCTCGAACATCGAAGGCATCTCCCAGAACCTAGAACGCAGAACCGAGAACCAGAACCCGGAACCGCAGAACCGAGAACCCCGGAACCCAGAATGTCTTTTGTCTTAGGTTCAGACGTCCTCTTCGATCGCCAGCTCCTCAAGGGCCGCACCGTCGGCCTCGTCGTCAATCCGGCGTCGATCAACGCACGGTTCGAGCACGCGATCGATCGCGCCGAGCAGAGCGGCGTGACGGTTGGCGCGATCTTCGGTCCTCAGCACGGCTTTCGATCGGCCGTGCAGGAGAACATGATCGAGTCCGATCACGCGCGAGACGCGCGGCGGCAGATTCCGATCTATTCCCTCTATAGCGAAACGCGCGAGCCGACCGCGGAGATGCTGACCGGGCTCGACGCCCTCGTCGTCGATCTGCAGGACGTCGGCACGCGCATCTACACCTACATCTACACGATGGCCAACTGCCTGCGGGCCGCGCGCACGCACAACCTCCCCGTCGTCGTCTGCGATCGGCCGAATCCGATCGGCGGCGTCGACGTCGAAGGCCCGATGCTCGAGCCCGGCTTCGAGTCGTTCGTCGGCCAGTTTCCGATTCCGATGCGACACGGCATGACGATCGGCGAGTTGGCGGCGCTGTTTAACGAGCACTTCGGGATCGGCGCGAAGCTCGAAGTCGTCGAGATGCCACACTGGTCGCGCGACGACTACTTCGACGACACGAAACTGCCGTGGGTGCTGCCGTCGCCGAACATTCCGACGCTCGACAGCGCGATCGTCTATCCGGGCACGGTGCTGTTCGAAGGCACGAATGTGTCTGAGGGACGCGGGACGACGCGGCCGTTCGAGCTCGTCGGCGCACCGTGGATCGATCCGGAACCGTTCGCCGCGCGGCTCAACGCGCGCGGTCTGGAAGGCGTGTACTTCAGACCGGCGATGTTCGAGCCGACGTTCCACAAACATGCGACGACCCTGTGCGGCGGCTGCCAGATTCACGTGACGGATCGCCGGACCTTCCGTCCAGTCGAAGCCGGCGTCGCCCTGGTCGACGCCTTTCGCGCCGCCAATCCGCGCGCGTTCGCCTGGCGCGAGCCGCCGTACGAGTACGAGCACACCCTCGCGCCGATCGACATCCTCTACGGATCGAGCGCGTTGCGCGAAGGATTGGAGCGCGGCACGGCCGGCGCCGATCTGGCCGCGAGCTGGACGCCTGCCGTCGAGCGCTTCCTCGATGTGCGAGAGAAATTCCTGCTGTACCGGTAGGATCCTTCCGGAGTCTGATCGTGGCGAAAGCGTCCATTCCCGAGCCGGATGAGCGATTCGAACAGAATCTCGTCATCAACGCACCGCCGGCGGCGGTGTTTGCGTGTTTCTTCCAGCCCGACGCGTTGCGGGCGTGGTGGCAGGCCGTTCGTTCGGTGACGACGCCCGTGCCCCTCGGCGTCTATGCCATCGAATGGGCGACGACGCCGTATCGCGATGACGTGCTCGGCGCGCTCGGCGGCGTCTTTCACGGCACAATCGTCGAGATGCGGCCGGGCGAGCAGTTCCTCGTCGCGCAGGCCTACTGGGTGCCGCCGCAAGGCGAGCCGATCGGACCGATGGTCCTCGAGATCTCGTGCAAGCCCGATCCGGCAGGCTGCAAACTGCACGTCCGCCAGGATGGCTACGAGCCCTCGCCGCGCTGGCGCCGCTACTACGCCGTCGTTGCGCGCGGCTGGCAGGTCTCGCTGATCGCGCTGAAACGCTACGCTGAAGACTCGAAGTAGATCGACGATGACGAACGCTGCGACATCTGCCACCGTCACACTCATTCGCAATCACGTCACCGACGTGCGCGAGCGCCAGATCTACGCGCGCATCGACGACGGACCGACTCGCATGTTGTTGTTCGGCGACACGGCGACATTCGACATCGCGCCCGGCCAGCATCGCCTTCGCTCGAACAACACGCTGTTCTGGAAGACCGTCTCGTTCTCCGTCCAGCCCGGCGAGCACGTCACGTTCCAGCTCATCAATCGCGCGATCTGGACGAAGCTGCTCGGCGTCGGCTTCTTCGCCGGCGGCATGCCGCTGCGGCTCGTCATCGAACAAGAAGGCTAGGGACCAGGGGACCAAGGGGCCAGAGGGCGCCCGCCGCCTGCGGACGGCAGACTGCAGCCCGCAGCCCGCCTATACCTGCTCGACGTGGACGAAGTTGATGTTCTCGTGGCCGAGCATGGCGTGCGCCGAGACGAAGACGATCACGTCGCCGGCCGAGACCTGATTCTGCATCAGCAAGTGCTGCCGGACGGTGCCGATCGCGCGATGCTCGGTGACGACGGGCGTGACGCCCCAGACGAGCGCGAGCGCGGCGGCGATCTCGCGTCGCGGCGTGACGGCGAGGATGCGCGCTTCGGGGCGAAGCGCCGCCAGCAGGTGCGCCGTCTTCCCCGCCTTCGTCATCGCGACGATGACCTTGGCATGCGCGCGGCTGGCGAGCGCGACGGCGGCCTCGCACAGCGCGCGCGAGTGCGCGCTCCACGGCCCGCCTTCCGGCACCGATCCCAGCGGATGCGTCTGCGTCTTTTCGGCTTCGCGGATGATCGCGTCGAGCACGGTGACCGCCCGCACGGGATACGCGCCTGACGCCGTCTCGCCGGCGAGCATGATCGCATCGACGCGCTCGTCGACCGCATGCGCGGCGTCGGTCACCTCTGCACGCGTCGGCCGCGGGTCCGTGCGCATCGACTCGAGCACCTGCGTCGCGAGGATCACCGGCACGCCGCGGCGTCGCGCAGCCTGCACGATGCGCTTCTGCACAGCCGGCAGCGTCTCGAGCGGCACCTCGACGCCGAGATCGCCGCGCGCCACCATCAAGCCGTCGGACACCGCGATGATGTCGTCGATGTGATCGACGGCGCGCGGCTTCTCGATCTTCGCGATGAGCGGCAGCCCCGGCGCACCCGCAGCCGTTGCCGCGGTTCGCACGTCGACCATGTCGCGCGCGGACTGCACGAAGCTGACTGCGACGAGATCGACGCCCATCGCAATACCGGCGACGAGATCGCGCCGATCCTTTTCGGTGAGCGCGGACGTCTTGAGCGCCGCGGTCGGCACGTTGATGCCCTTGCCGCCATGAATCTGCCCGCCGGTGATCGCGCGCGCGATGATGCGATCGGCGGCCGCCGTCTCGACGTCGAGCTCGATCCGGCCATCGTCGATGAGCAGCCGATCGCCGGGCGAGACCGACGAGAACAGTGCCTCGAACGAGCACGCGATGCGGCCGTGCGCGCCGACGAACTCGCCATGATCGATCGTCAGGTGATCGCCGGCGGCGAGGACGATGGGCTCGTTCAGCGGGCCGGTGCGAATCTTCGGGCCGCCGAGGTCCTGCAGGATCGCCACGTCGCGGCCCATCGCTTCTGCGACAGCGCGAATACCGCGGCACGTCTCGGCATGCGCGTCGGCGTTCCCGTGCGAGAAGTTCAGCCGGAACGCATCCGCGCCGGCAGCGATGAGGGCCTGGATGGTCGGAGCGTCGTTCGAGGCGGGGCCGATCGTGGCGAGGATGCGGGTGCGGCGCATGGGAGAGCGTACAATCCCCTTTGACCCTTCGCAACGTACCCAGAATGTCGCAGAGGTGAAATGTCGTCAGAGTCAAGCCCCGCGCCACGTCGTCCCATCTCCTGGCCGCTGATCCTGTCGATCGCCTCACTCGCCGTGTCCGGCGCCGTCTGGCTGCAGATGCGCCAGGAAGTCGCGTCGCTGCGCACGAATCAGCAGCGGCTCGCGGCCGATCTGAACGCCGCGCGCGGCACCCCGGTCATCGACATCGCCGGCGCGCCCACGCGCGGCTCGGCGGACGCGCCGGTCACGCTGATCGAGTTCGCCGACTACGAATGCCCGTACTGCATCCGGCACTTCACGCAGACGATGCCGCAGATCGAGGCGAACGACGTGCGCACGGGCAAGGTGCGCTACGTCTTCCGCGACTTCCCGATCGACTCGCTGCATCCGGGTTCGATTCGCGCGCACGAAGCGGCACACTGTGCCATCGAGCAGCAGAAGTTCTGGGAGATTCACAGCCGGCTGTTCAGCGCGCCCGGCACGCACACCGACGCAGCGCTCGACGCGGCGGCGTCCGCCGCGGGTCTGAAGATGGATGATTTTCGCGCGTGTCTCGCGAGCGGCCGCACGACGGCGGGCATTCGCGAGAGCGTGGCGGCGGTGACGCAGCTCGGCGCGACCGGCACGCCCACGTTCTTCATCGGCGTGCGCGACGGCAGTCCCGATCGTATTCGCGTCGTCCGCGCGATCGCCGGCGCGCAGCCTTACAGCGAGTTCGAGAAGGCGTTCAGCGCAGTGGCCGCGCAGGCGCAGTAGATCCGGCCGGACCTGACCACCTCCGCCGAGGCTACGGTGGTTCGCCGAAGCCTTGCGCGAAGGCGAAAGGTCCGGCCCTCTGAAGGGCACGTGGGTTCTCCCGTCCCTTGGTCCCTTGGTCCCCTGGTCCCTTGGTCCCTTGGTCCCCGCCCTACCGCCCGTGCACCCGCACCCGCACGCCGGCGTTGATCATCCGCGGCGTGCCGATCGTCGTCGGCAGCGTGCCCACGTAGTACGTCTGGTTCAGCAGGTTCTGCGCGCCGACGAAGAGGTCGACGTTCCGCGCGAGCGTGCGCGACGCCCGGAACGACACGATCGCGTATTTCGGCAGACCGGGAGTGTCGTAGCCCGGCACCACGCGGCTGTTGAGGTCGTCGTCGAACTGCGAACCGAGCGCCTGCACGTCGAACGCAAAATCGATCAGGCGCGGATTCGAGTACGCGACCTCGACGGATCCGCGATGCGCCGGCACCTGCGGCAGGAACTTCCCTTCGAGATCGGTGTTCGCCGGATTCGACGTCACCGTCGCGTGGTTGTAGAGATAGCCGGCCGTCACGCGCCAATCCGAGCCGATGCGGTACTCGACGTCGTTCTGCACGCCCCAGATCTCCGTGCGGCCGAGATTCTGGCGCTGCTGGGTGACGTTCGCGCCAGAGGTCGACAACGTCACGTTCGACACGGGATCCTTGACACCGTTGTCGAACCACGTCACGCGCACCGACAGATTGCGCGCCGCGTCGACGCGGACACCGGCCTCACCGCCGAGCAGGCGCTCGGGACCGAGCTGGTTGTTCGCGAGCGTCAGCACGGTGCCGACGCGGAACTGACGATAGAGCTCGTTGAGCGTCGGCGCGCGGAAGCCCGATCCGATGCTGCCCCACACGCTCACGCGATTGGTGAGGTGATAGAGCGCGGCCGCGCGAGGGCTGATCGCCGTGTCGGATCGATCCGGCAGCGCCGGCGCATTGTTCGCCGTCGGCGTGCCGGACGGCTCGTTCACCTCGAGGTTGTGGCCGTCGTAGCTGCGCCACCGGTCGCCACGGACGCTCAACGTCAGCGTGAGCTTCGGCGACACGGACACGAGATCCTGCGCGAAGAACCCGACGCTGCGCTGCTGACCGCCCGACACACGATGCAGCGTCACCGTCTCGCCGCGCACCGCATCCAGACCGTCCTCCTGGCTGTCGCCGGTCACCTGCCGCCAGTCGACGCCGGCCGTCACGGCGTGGCGCGTGCCGTAGACGCGCGACCACTGCGTCATGCCGCCGAAGCTCGTCGTCGGCACGGTCTGGTTCAGCGTCATACGCCCGATGCTGCGCGCTGGCGTCGCCGCGGGCACCGCGAGAAAGTTGCTGTGGAACAGCTCGTCGTCGCCGAACAATCGCGCCTCGACGGTGCTCGCGTTCGCGAGCCGCGCCGTGAAGCCGCCGCTGAACGTCTTCCACGTCGTGTCGTTGCCTTCCGGCGTGCCGTCGATCGTGCTCACCTTGCCGTTGTCGCGCTTCTCGTGGAAGTAGCCGCTCTGAAAGAACGCCTGCACGCGATCGTTGATGTCGTACTGCAAGCGCACGTTGGCGTTGCCGAACTTCACCGCCGCTTTCGTGTCGACCGCGCCGCGCTCGCTCGCGGCGACGATCGGATAGCCGTCCGTGTCGAACGCCGTGCCTTCGACGACGACGCCGAGCTTGCCCCAGACGTCGCTCGCGCGCATGTCGAACTTCGGCGTGTTGAGATTGCCGAACTGCGTGCTGGCCTCGAGCGTGCGGCGCGTCGGCTGCGCCGTGACGATGTTGATGACGCCGCCCATGGCGTAGTTGCCGTAGAGGCTCGAGCTCGTGCCGTCGACCATCTCGATGCGATCGGTGCTCTCGAGCGGTACGCGCGACCAGTAGACCCAGCCGCCGAACGGATCGTTGAACGGCACGCCGTCGAGGAGCACGAGCGTGCGGCTCACGCCGCTCGGACCGATGCCGCGCAGCGACACGCCCTGCGCCGTCGGATGCGAGGACAGGCTGCTCGTACGGCGGAACAGACTGAACGTCGGCATCTGCCGCAGAACGTCGTCGGCGACGACGGCCGGCGACTGGCGGATCTGACGGCGATCGATCACGTTGACGCTCGCCGGGGTGTCGCCCATGCGCTGCTCGCCGCGCGTCGGCGTCACCGTCACGGCTTCGGCGATCGTCGCTGGCGCGAGCGTGATGGCGAGATCGGTGCGCGTCGCGCCGGCGGCCAGCGCCTGCGTCGCTTCGGCAAACCGATCGGCGCGCACGACGACGGTAATCGCGCCAGCGGGCGCGCTCACCGAGAATCGCCCATCCGGCCCGGACACCGATCGGACCTCGATGCGCGGTTGGGCGCGAACGATGATCGTGGCGCCGACGACGACCGATCCGCTGCTGTCACGAACGATCCCCGTGACGACACCGGAATCGGCCGGCGCCGCGGTCTGAGCAACGGCGACGGACGAAGCGGTCGCGGGAATGAGGCCGGTAATCGACTGTGCGGTCAACAAAGCGACGAGCGCGAGCATGGCGTTCTCTCCGACCGCCTATCGTACTCGTATGCGGAACGGGTGCGATACACTGCGGCAGCAACTATGCGACATCTCATGATTTCCGCGCTGGTGCTCGGTGCGGTCATGCTCACGGGTGGCATTGCGGCCGCGCAGGCGACCTCGGCAGCCACTCCGGCTGCAGCCGCCGCGCCATGGTCCGCGTCGCAGGGCAATCCGCAGGAGCCGCAGACGTTCCGTCTGTGGAACGGCCCCGCACCAGGCGCGGCCGGGACGGCCGACGCCGACATCCCGACGCTCACCTACTATCCGGTGTACGGACGCGGCGCCGGCACCGCGGTGATCGTGGCGCCCGGCGGCGGCTACGGCAATCTGGCGATGAATCACGAAGGACGCCAGGTCGCGAACTGGCTGAACTCGCTGGGCGTCGCTGCGTTCGTCCTGAAGTACCGCCTCGGCCCGGCGTATCACCATCCGATCGAGCTCGGCGACGCGCAGCGCGCCGTGCGGATCGTGCGGACGTTCGCCGAGCAGGCGCGCGTCAATCCGTCGCGCATCGGCTTCATGGGCTTCTCGGCCGGCGGTCACCTGGCGTCGACCATCGGCACGCACTTCGACGCGGGCAGTCCGTCCGCGACCGATCCGATCGATCGTGCGAGCAGCCGTCCGGACTTTCTGATCCTCGGCTATCCCGTCGTGATGTCGGCTGCGCCGTACGCGCATCAGGGATCGTTCCGCAATCTGCTCGGCCCGTCGCCGGATCCCGCGCTGCTCGACAATCTCTCGAACGATCGCCAGGTCACGAAGGACACGCCGCCGACGTTCCTGTTCCACACGAACGCGGACACGACGGTGCCAGCGGAGAACAGCGTCTATTTCTATCTCGCGCTGCGAAAGGCCGGCGTGCCGGCCGAGCTGCACATCTTCGAGCCCGGGGCGCACGGCGTCGGCCTCGCCATGAACGATCCGGTGCTGAACGCGTGGCCTCCGCTGCTGGCGACATGGCTGCGACAGCGCGGATTGCTGACAGCTCCGACACCTCCGGCCGCAGCAACGCCCGCGCCGGCGGGCCGCGCGCAGTGACGCGACCCGCCGCGCGAGAGACGATCGCGTCGGCAGGTGCGAGGCTGCGGCGCGGCGACGCGTCGTCGCTGGCTCTGGCCGACGACGCACTCTCGGCGATCGCGCGGCACGGGACGGCAACGAATGCCTTCGTCAGCGTCGACGCGGACGGCGCGCGGGCGCGCGCACAGGAGCTTGACGCGGAGCTCGCGCGCGGCGTCGATCGCGGTCCCCTGCACGGCGTTCCACTGTCACTAAAGGATCTGATCGACGTCGCTGGCGTCGTGACGACCGCAGGCTCGCGCGTCCTTCACGATCGCGTGGCGTCCGTCGACGCGCCGATCGTCACGCGTCTGCGCGATGCCGGCGCCATCGTCATTGGCCGCGCGAACCTGCACGAGTTCGCGCTCGGCACGACGAGCGAAGACTCCGCCTTCGGCGCCGTGCACAATCCGCACGACGTGTCGCGATCGGCCGGCGGATCGAGCGGCGGCTCGGCGGCCGCGGTCGCCACGGGCATGGGACTCGCGTCGATCGGCACCGACACCGGCGGATCCGTCCGTATCCCCGCCACCGCCTGCGGCGTCGTCGGACTGAAGCCCGCGATCGGCGACATCCCGACGGACGGCGTGCTGCCGCTGAGCCCGACGCTCGATCACGTCGGTCCGCTCACGAACAGCGTCCAGGACGCCGCGTGGATCTGGCAGGTGCTCAGCGGCCGGCGCGTGAGCGACGTTCGTCCCGCGGCAATCGATCGGTTGCGACTGAAGCGGCTCGGCGGATATTTCGATCGCCCGCTCGAGCCCGCGGTCCGCACCGCCTTCGATGCGGCCGTGCGACGGATCGAGCTAGGCGGCGCGCGCGTATGGACCGAGACGATCGACGCGAGCGAGCGCATCGGCGCGGCGTACGCGGAGATCGTCCTGTCGGAAGGCGCACAGTGGCATGCGCACTGGCTCGACACGCGCGGCGATGACTATCAGCCTCAGGTTCGAGCGCGCATCACACACGGCCGGACGTACTCCGCCGTCACGTATCTCGATGCGCGCGCGTTCTGCACCGATCTACGACGCGTCGTCGACGCCGCGCTCGAGGACTGCGACGCGCTCGTGCTGCCGACGCTGCCGATCGTCGCGCCACGGCTCGGCGCGAGCGAGGTCGTCGTCGATCCTGCGGACGGCATCGCGATCGCGGTTCGCGCGATCATGCTGAAGCACACGCAGCCATTCAATCTCACCGGCCATCCGGCCATCTCGCTGCCGATCGCGGTCGACGGCCTGCCGGTCGGCCTGCAACTCGTCGGCCGTGCACACGACACCGCGCGTCTCCTCGACGTCGCGGCCGCGTGCGAGCCGCTGGTGCGCGAGCACTGATGCTTCGTCCGTTCTTCGGCGCGTGGGAGCGACGGCTGGCGTCGGTCGACACCAACCGCGTCATCCGGCCATTCGAGTGGGGCACGGAGTGGCTCGGTCTGCCGGACTCCAGCGATCCGCTTGCGGACATCAAGACGTGGTCGCACGCGGCCGTGGCGGACTCGACGGCCTTCTTCTCCGCGCCGATCGTCACGGACTTCGAGCGTCGCGACGACACGATCCGGTTCGCGTCACGGCTCGTCTCCCCCTACGACGTCAACAACACCGTCGTCGCGCGCGTGTTCGAGCCGGCTTTGTCCGATCGTCCGCGGCCGCGGCGCGCGGTCGTCGTATTGCCGCAGTGGAACGCGGACACCGAGGGACATGTCGGCTTGTGCCGGCTCTTCGCGCGCTTCGGCCTCACGGCTGTACGGCTCAGCCTGCCCTATCACGACGCTCGTCGCCCGCCAGAGCTCGCGCGCGCGGAGTTCATCGTCAGCTCGAACATCGGCCGCACGCTGCACGCGAACCGGCAGGCGGTGCTCGACGCGAAAGGCGTCGTCGACTGGCTCGTCAGCCAGGGCTTCGAGCGGATCGGCATCATCGGAACCAGCCTCGGCTCCTGCCTGTCGATGCTGACGATGGCGCACGACACGCGGATCACGACGGGCGCGTTCAATCACGTCTCGCCGTACTTCGCGGACGTCGTCTGGCGCGGCCTCTCGACGCGGCACGTCCGCGCGGGCCTGGACGGGCGCATCACGCTCGACGATCTGCGCGCGTGCTGGATGCCGATCAGCCCGTGGCCGTTCATTCCACGCGTCAACGGCCGTGCCGTGCTGCTCGTCTACGCGCGCTACGACGAGACGTTCCCGGTCGATCTCTCGCGTCAGTTCCTCGCGGAGTTCGACCGGCAACACATTCCCTACACGCGCGCCGTGCTGCCGTGCGGCCACTACACGACGGGCAAAGCACCGTTCAAGTTTCTCGACGGGTACTATCTGACGAAGTTCTTTGTCGAAAGGCTGTGACGGAGGCTTACGGCTTACGAAGCATGACCCGTGCTTGGCGGCCACAAGGGCCGCCACTACGGATTCTGTCGCCCGTAGCCTGTCGCCTGAAGCCTGCCGTAGGGGCCGCCCTGGCGGCCGCCCGTTGATCAATAGATCGTCATCTGACTGCACGCCGCTTTCGGCGCCGGTGCCGATCCGGTCGACGCAGCCGCGTACACGAGATCCGTCAGATAGGTGTAGCCCGTGTCGTTCGGATGGAATCCGTCGCTCGAGAAGATCGCCGGGTTGTAGAAGTTGCCATCGCACATCAGATCGACGACGACGACGCTGCTCGAGGCCAGCGCGTTGATCTTGCCGGAGAAGCCGACGGCGATCTGTTGGAGTGTGCGCTTCTCGTCGGCGGGCCGTCCGGAGGCATACGGCATCGCGCCCATGTTCGGCAGATTCAGCACGACGATCCGCGCGGTCTCCGTTCGCGATCGGATGTTGCTCACCATCGTCTTCAGATCGTTGCCGAAGTTCTGGATCTGCGTCTGGATGAAGCCATCGGGATCCGAGCCGCCGCGGCCGGCCTTGAGCAGCGATCCAATCGTGTTGACGTCGTTCGCGCCGATGAACACGGTGACGAGCGTCGTGTTGCGCGGCTCGTAGGACGACTCGTCCGTGAGCAGGTTGCGCTCGATGCCGAGCCCGATGCTGTTGCCCATGGCCTGGACGTCGGGGCTGAGCACGGCCCCGGGCACGCCGAAGTTCGTCAGCGTCACAGTCTTGCCGGCCGCCTGAAATCGCCGCGTCACCTGCTGCACGTAGCCGGGCCCGGTCGTGCACGGCACCAGCGGCAGGCATGGGCTGCTGCTGCCATAGCCAATCGTGTCGCTCGCGCCGAGTGCGACGTAGTTGACGACATCGTCCGGCACCTCCGGCTGACTCGGGTTGTCGAGCAACCCACACCCGGACAGCAGCAACACACTGATTCCGACGCTGACGAGCTTGCGTGTCATTGATCGTGAATTCCTCGACTTACACACGAGATCTCGGCCGATCGACGGATCGGCTCCAGAGCGTCGTGCAGGCTTGATGCCAGGCTTACTTGGTGATCTTGCAGGTGCCGTAATGCTGGGAGGGGCTCGGCGTCGGCTTCAGATCGACATGGCGCGCATGGACCGCCAGAAACTGGCCGTCCTGTCCGCCGTTGGCAAACGCCGTCGTCATCGTGAGCCCGACCGACGTGGGCTCGATGACCGTCAGACCGGTGTCACTGAGAACGAGCGACGCGGGCCTGGCGCCAGTGTCGCCCACAATCTGCGCGCGGCCCTTTTTCAGATTCACGACGACGATCTGGAACGCGTAGCTCTCGTCACCAATGACGGCCGTGGGCGCGGCGCCCTTCCAGCCGCCGACGGTGTACGTCGAAAACGAGCAATTCAAGGTCTGCGCGGTCGCAAACGGGTTCACCGCCGGCGCGGACGCTTGAGCCGGGGCCGCAGCCGGAGCGGGTTGCTGAGCATAGGCCGCCGTGCCGAGGCCGAGGATCGCCGTCGCGATGACCGCCTGCATCGTGCGCATGATTTCCATGATACCTGCTGCGGGAACCTAAAGATACGCGAACAGCCCTCTGAGCGCGTCGAAGATGACGCTGCCGATCGCGCGCATGAACGGACCGACGTCGCCAGTCGAGACGGCCGTGGACACGGTGACAGGATCCGTGACGAGCAGCCAGATCGTCGCGCTCGCGATCCCTGCCGCGACGATCCCGATGATCGCCACGAGACTGACGCTCCATCGCGCGACACCGCGATCCATGAGTTGGTCAGTCTAGCATTCGGGTTCTGGGGTTCCGGGTTCTAAGGTTCGGGGGTTCGGGTTCGCGCGTTCAAGGGTTCTGCGGTTCTGAACCCGAACTAGAACTCCGGTCTCGCCAGTTCCACTGTTCGTCCAAGCGTTTCGAGTTGCGCCTGGCACGTTTCCGCGTCGCCGACGACGACGATGGTCGCGTCGGCGGGACGGATGAACTCGCTGGCGGCGGCGTGGACGGCTGCGCGCGACACGACGTCGACGCCGGGCACGAATCGATCGAACGTGTCGTCCGCCAATCCATAGGCGGCGAGCTGAACGGCCGCGCGCGCGAGCTGACCCGCCGTCTCGAAATTGCGGACGTAGCCGCGCGTGAGGGACGCTTTTGCCGCGTCGAGCTCGACGGCCGGAACTTCGTCCTGCCGCACGCGATCGAGCTCGTCCAACACGTCGGCCACCGCGGTGCCGGTCGCGTCCGCCTGGACGCTCGTGTCGCACGAGAACGTGCCCGCGACACGGCGGAAGTCGAACGACGTCCGCGCGCCGTACGTCACGCCCTTCTCCTCGCGCAGCCGCCGATTGATGCGGCTCGTGAACTGGCCGCCGAGCACCGCGTTGAGCGTGACGAGCGCGTGATACGCCGGCGTGAGCCGCGACGGACCGACGTGGCCGATGCGCAGCTCCGCCTGCGGCGCGCCGGGCCGATCGACGAGGAGCACGCGGCGATCGGGCGTCGCATCCGGCGTCACGGCGCGCGGCGGCGCGGCCGTGCCTTCGCGCCAGCCGCCGAACGTCGTGTCGACATGCGCGCCGATCTCCGCGACGTCGACGTCGCCGACGACGATGAGCGTCGACGCGACGGGCCCGTACATCGCGGACCAGAACGCGCGCGCATCGTCGATCGAGATCGCGTCGAGCGACGCGGAGGTCCCCAGCGCCCCGTGGCCGTACGCGTGCGCGCCGAAGAGCGCCGACACGTACGCGCGATCCGCCATCGTCGCGGCCGAGCGGCTGAGCTGACGCAGCCGGCTCAGGCGCAGCTCGCGCACGCGCGCGAAGTCGGCCGCCTCGATGCGCGGGCGCATGACGACGTCCGCCATCAGCGCGAGCGCCTGCGGCAGCACGCGCGCGAGGCCGGACACGGTGAGCGACGTCGCATCCGGGCCGACGTCGATGTCGAGCTGCGTGCCGAGGCGGCCGAACGCGTCGGCGAGCGCGATCGCGTCGCGCGTGCCGGCGCCTTCGTCGAGCAGATCGCCGGTCAGGCTCGCGAGGCCGTGACGGCCGATCGGATCGTCGCCGGAGCCGCGCGCGAGAAGCAGCGTGGCCGTGACGATCGGCGCGCGGCGGTGCGCGATGCCCCACACGCCGAGGCCGTTGTCGAGCCGCGTGCGCGTGATCGCCGGGAAATGAATCGGCGTCGGATGGCCGGGCGAGGGGCGCTCGAAGCGGCTCATACGGCCTGCCGATCGAGACGCGCGGCGTCGCGCAGCGGATCGCCGGACGTGCCTTGCGGCACGACGGCGAGCGCGACCGCGACCCGGCGATCGAGCCAGCGGCCCGCCTGCGATCGCAGCGCGTCGCCCGACGCGTTGATGTACCGATCGAGATCGGTCTGAAAGCTGTCTGGCGACTCGAGATAGATGTTGTAGGCGTTCAATTGATCGGCCTTGCCGCCGAAGCCGCCGAGCGACTCGACGCGGAACGCGAACGCCGACTCGGCCTGGACGCGTGAGCGATCCAGCTCGTCCGTCGTCGGGCCGTCCTGCGCGAAGCGATCGATCTCTTCGTAGATCGCCGCTTCGAGCTCGTCGAGCGTGTGCCCCGGCGCCGCCGACGCGATGATCTGGAACGTGCCCGCGAGCTCGCGAGACGTCTGCCCGCCGGCGAGCTCCGTCGCGATGCGGCGATCGTGGATCAGCCGGCTGTAGAGCCGCGACGTGCGGCCATTCGCGATGAGATCGGCGACCAGATCGAGCTCGGCGTCGCCGGGCTCGAAGAGACCGGGCGTCGGCCACGCCAGATAGAGGCGCGGCAGCTCGACACGATCTTCCATGACGAAACGCTGCGATCGCGCGACGATCGATGGCGTGTCGATCGGCCGCACCGGCTCGCCTGCCGGGATCGATCCGAACAGCGCCTCGACGTGCCGCAGCACCTCGTCGGTCTTGACGTCGCCCGCGATGGCCAGCGACGCGTTGCCGGGATGGTAGTAGCGCGTGAAGAACGCGCGGACGTCGTCGAGCGTCGCCGCCGCGAGATCGGCCGGCTCGCCGATCGTCGGCCAGTGATACGGGTGCGACGCAGGGAACAGCGCATCCATGATCGCGAACTGCGCGAGACCGTACGGACGATTCTCGTAGCTCTGCCGCCGCTCGTTGAGCACGACGCCGCGCTGCGTGTCGAGGCGATCCTGGCTCAACGCCGGCAGCAGCCAGCCGAGCCGATCGGCCTCCATCCACAACGCGAGGCGCGTCGCGCTCGTGGGCACGAGCTCCCAGTAGTTGGTCCGATCGGTGCTCGTCGATCCGTTGAGCGACGCGCCGGCCTCCTGCAGCGGGCCGAAGTAGCCATCCGGCTGATGCTCGGATCCCTCGAACATCAGATGCTCGAACAGATGCGCGAGGCCGGTGAGGCCCTCGCGCTCGTTCTTCGATCCGACGTGATACCAGACGCTGATCGCTGCGAGCGGTGCGTCGTGATCTTCGTGGACGATGACGTCGAGGCCGTTGGCGAGCGTGGCCTTCGTGAAGGGCACCGAGATCATGTCGCCTCAGACCGCGTGCAGCGGCATCGCGCGCCGCGCAAACGACGCGATCGACACCTGCTGCGCGACGCGCTCGGCCGCGGCCATGATCGCGACCGCCGGCGGCGACTGCGGATCACTGATCACCACAGGCACGCCGTTGTCGCTCGCCTGCCGCACCGGCTCGTAGAGTGGAATGTGCCCGAGGAACGGGACGCTCATCTCCGCCGCGAGACGCTCGCCGCCGCCCTTCCCGAAGATGTCGCTGTCGCGTCCGCAGCCGGGGCACACGAAGTGGCTCATGTTCTCGATGAGTCCGAGCGCCGGAATGTTCAGCTTGCGGTACATCTGAATCGCGCGCTTCGTGTCCGCCACCGACACGCTCTGCGGCGTCGTCACGAGCACCGCGCCGGCGACCGGCACCGTCTGGTGCAGGCTCAACGCGATGTCACCGGTGCCCGGCGGCATGTCGACGATCAGATAGTCGACGTTGCGCCAACGCACGTCACGGAGAAACTGCTTCATGGCGCTGTGCAGCATCGGCCCGCGCCACAGCATCGCGGACTCGTCCTCGGTGAGAAAGCCCATCGAGACGGTCTGGATGCCGAAGCGCTCCGCCGGGAGGATGCGCTCGCCGTCGGTCTGCAGGCGCGTGTGGAGGCCGAGCATGATCGGCACGTTCGGCCCGTAGATGTCGCCGTCGAGCAGCGCGACGCGGCTGCCCCGCGCCGCCAATGCCGCGGCGAGATTCACCGCGATGGTCGTCTTGCCGACGCCGCCCTTGCCTGCGCCGACAGCGATGATGTTCTTCACGCCTTCGACCGGCTCTTTGCCCGCGTCGGCGCCGGGCACCACGCGCACCGCGGCCGTCATCTCGACCGCGACCGACGACACGCCCGGCAGCGCCGACACCGCAGCCGTCGCCTGCTCACGCATCAGATCCTTGACGGGACACGCCGGCGTCGTCAGCTCGATCGCGAACGACACGCGTCCCTCGTCGATGCGCAGCGATTTGACGAAGCCCAGCGCGACGATGTCGCGCTGCAGATCGGGGTCACGGACGACACGCAGTGCGTCGAGCACGGCGCTTTCGGTGAGCGTACTCATGCTTTGATTGTATGTCGCGCGACGAAAAGACGACCGGGCGCGGCGCCGCGGTCAGTCTTCGGATGACGACGGACTCGCCGATGGCTCCGGGCCTCGCGGAGGACGCCCGAACGCGCGTCGCGCATCGTCGTTGAGCAGCACCCAGCCCGTGTAGACGCCGAGCGCGGTGCCGAACGGCAGCACGAGGAGATTGATCGCGCCCATCCAGAGCGCGGCGGGTCGACCAGCGGGCCGGCGCCGCAACACCGAGCGGCCTGCGGCGACCATCGCCGCGCCGCCGGCGATGAACAGCAGCGCGCAGATTGCGAGCGTCCAGACGACGGACGCGACGGGTACGGGCGACGGACCGATCGCGCGCTGCGCGGCGAATGTACCCGCCGCGAGCACGGCGAGCGACGCGCCGGTCACGACGCCAAACGCGCCGCCGAGCGCGTGCAGCCAGCCGAGCACGTCGAAGTGGGTGCGCATTGGGGATGGGACTTGAGCTTACGACTGAGATAGATCGTAGCCGCAGGGCTTCAGCCCTGCGGTCCCCGGCGGGCTAAAGCCCGCCGGCTACGAAGATTCAATGATGTCCTAACCGCGCCCGAAGAACGCGGACTGGATGCGGTCGACGAATGCGCCCATCTCGATGAAGTCGACGGCCAGATCCTGAACGGGACGGCTGGCCTCGGCGTCGGGCTCGATGACGACCGCAGCAGCCGACGCGTGAAAATCGGGATGGAGCCGGCGGACACGTCGGGCGCAGACGCGGCGGACCACGCTTGGCGGCGCGGTGCTAGGGACGCCGAGGATGTCGAAGAGGTCGTGCACGGGACCACACGCGGCCCGGACCCGATCTAGCGGGCGCCGAGACTCTCGAGCAACTCGCGGCGCGAGGCTTCATCGAGGGCGTCGAGGTCGATCGAGCTATCGCACTCATCACAAAGCACTTCGACGAGCGCCGGCCGGCCTTCTTCCTGGGGCGGTTGCAACTGCCCGTCGTTCACGCGGAGCAGGTGCATCTGCAGCGTCTTCACCAGGAAATTCTCGGCATTCCCACAATTGGGGCACGTAAGGGACAAATCCAGACTCCGTTTCGAGGCCGGTCCGAGACCGGCCGCCAAGAGTGTATCCCATCAAATAGCCCGAGCGGGCCATGTTTTCTGCTGACAAACGAAGAACTTACGGGTAGCACACCACGAAATTCACGGGGCCGGCGCCGAAGGCCGCCTCCACGGCGCCCGCATACAGGGCCGCCTGCGCCTCGTGCTCGGGCCTCGGCCGGCCCGTCTTGAGCTCCAGCACCGTCGCGCGGCCGTCGGGGCGGACGATGACACAGTCGACGGCGCCTCGCACGCACGCCCCCGACCCGTCCGGCGCGAGGAACGAGATGGGGACCTCATAGAGACACTCGCCCGACGCCAGCAGGGCGTCGATATCCGGCCGTCCGCGCAGTGCCCGGAACACTTCGATGGCTTCACGCGCCGTCACGCGGGGATCGTCGAGGTCGACGAGATCGGCCTGGCCGATGAGCGACGCGACGGTGGCCACGAGGATCTCGTCCGGCAGCGCGGGGTCGATACGGCGTTGGAACATGCGGTGTACCAGCGTGCCGACAAGGCGCTCGTGGCCGCCGCCGCTCGCGAACGCGCGCGGGAGCGCCGACGGTGCGACCGGTGCGCTTCCGATGAGCGCCGTGGCCGCGAGCACGCGGGGCGACGTGGACGTGACCTGCCGAACGATCGGGGCGGGCGGAAAGACCTCCGGCGCGTCGGCGGCGCGCGCGGCGGCGGCCGCCGACGGTCGGCAGACGTCGAAGAGAAACGCCCCCGCGCTCGACTCCCAGCGGACCGTGGCGTCGTCCGTCGAAGCGGCCGTGCCGAACAGCGCGGCGAGCGACGCCGGCAGCAGGCCGGCGAGACTGCGTCCGCCGCGCTTCAACTTGCTCGTCGCCGGGTCGACCTGCGCCGCGAGATACAGCCGATCGCGTGCGCGCGTCGTCGCGACGTAGAGCAGGCGGCGCAGCTCCTCCGTCTCGCGCCGGTCCTCGAGCTTCGTCGCCTCCGTCGATCCGAACGTGACTTCAGGCTCGCCCGCCGGGCCGCGCTCGATGATTGAGCATCCGGCCGGCCGGCCGCGCCCAGGCGCGTGCAGATTGACGAGAAAGACGATGGGAAACTCCAGTCCCTTCGCCGCATGCATCGTCATCAGGTTGACGGCGTCCTTGGCTTCGATCATCGCGTTGGAGTCGTCGCCCGCGCGCAGCGTGTCGAAGTAGCGCGCGAGCCGGCCGAGCGTCGCGTACCCGCGGCTCTCGACGCGGCGGACGAGCGACCGCACCTTCTTGACGTTCTCCTTCGCCTGACTCATCCGCGCGCCGCGAATCTCGAAGACGTACGCCGAGTCGCGCAGCACGGCATCGACGAGCTCGCTCGGCGGCACGCGCGTGGCGAGATCGAGCCATTCGGCGACGCTCGCGCGCGCCTGCGCTAGAAGGCGTACGTCGATGTCGGAGAGGCCGGCGGCCGCGAGATCGAAATCCCGTCGTTGCAGCGCGTCGGCGAAGGCCGGGGCGAGACACAGGAGGCCTGCGTCGGACAGGCGTACGAACCGCGACCGCAGAAACTCGGCCGCGCGGAGATCCGAGTCCGGCTGCGCGAGATGGCGAATCAGCGCCTGCAGATCCTGCACTTCCGGCGCGTCGAAGAAGCCGAGCCCCTTGTAGACGTAGCTCTTCACGCCACGGGCGGCGAGCGCGTCCTCGAAGTACTGATGTCCGGCGCGTGCGCGAAACAGAATGGCGATGTCGCCCGGCCCGGCCGGCCGCATGCCCGTCGCGCGATCGCGGACGAGCGCACGGTCGATCAGCGTGACGATCTCGTCGGCCACGGCCGCGGCGGACGCCTGCAGCGACGACTCGGCAATCAAGCCGAGCACGGGACGGCCATCACGCGTCGCACCAGCGGCGACCGCCGGCACCGGAAACCGGTCGGTCTCGTCGTAGCGCCAACGATCGTCGAGCTCGCCGTCGCCGCTCATCTCTGCGGACAACGCGTTGACGAACGCGAGCAGCTCCGGCACGGCGCGAAAGCTCGTCGTGATCGCCTGCCGCACGCGGCGCCCCGGCCGGAGCGCGGCGATGCGGCGCGTGGCTTCGTCGAGCAGCGTCACTTCCGCGTGGCGAAACCGGTAGATGGACTGCTTGCGATCGCCGACGACGAAGACGGAGGTCGCGGCGTCGGCTGCGCCCTCACCTTCCGCCCACGCGGCAATGAGCCGATCGATCAGCCGCCACTGCCGGCGGCTCGTGTCCTGAAACTCGTCGACGAGCAGGTGGTGGTAGCGCGCCTGCAGCTTCAGCCGGCTGCGTGCGAACTCCTCCTGCCGCTCGAGCAGTGCGATCGCGCGATCGAGCATGCCGGTGAAATCCAGCAGCGCGTGCTCGTCGAGCAACGATTCGTATTGTTTGACGGCCACAACTAGCACGCGCAGCAGCCCGCGCGCGAGCAGGTGATCGATGTCCGCGTCGAGCGCCATGAGCGCGGCATCGATGGCCGGCGCGACCGCTTCGACAGCCTTCTCGTGACGCTGACGGACGTCACGCACGGGAAGCGCATCCTTGTAGATCTTCCCAATCTGCTTGCGCGGCTTGCCGGCCACCGTCAGAAAGTAGCGCTCGAGGCGGCGGCGCAGATGCTGGACGCGCGCCGGGTCGCTCGACGGAAAGCGATCGAGCGCGCGCAGCTCGGCAGCCAGCCACGCGAACTCCGGCACGGCATGCGGGCCATCGTCGATCAGCGCGGATCGAACGGGCGAGCGCTCGATCTCCGCGCGCAGACGCGCGACGAAGCGTGCGCCGGCGTCAGCGGCAGTCTCTGGCCCATTCACGCGCTTGACGAACGACGCAATCGCCCACAGCGCGATCTGGCGGCGATCGATCAGCGTCGCCAGCGCTTCGCGCAGCACGGGCGTCTTCACGCGAACCAGCAGCAGCCGCACGGTCTCATCGTCTTTCGCGAACCGCCGTGCCGCGCGCAGGGCGAGATCGAGCGCTTCGACGGCGAAGCGCGCCATCTCGGTCTCATCGGCGACCTCGAAGGCGGGATCGACGTCGGCCTCGAGCGGGAACTCGCGCAGCAGACCGAAACAGAACGCGTCGATCGTCGAGATCTGCACGTCGCCCATCCGCTCGCGCACGCGATGCCAGATCGTGCCGCTGAGCGCGCCGCGCTCCGCACGATCGGTGAGCGTCGCGATGACGCGCTCGCGCATCTCGGCCGCGGCTTTGCGCGTGAACGTGATCGCGAGGATGTTGCGTGGATCGACGCCCGACTCCAGCAATCGCACGTAGCGATCGACGAGCACGCGCGTCTTGCCCGTGCCCGCCGACGCTTCGAGGACGACGTCGTTGCGCGGATCGACGGCGAAGTCGCGTGCGGCTTGATCCGGCGGCGGCCCGGCCGGCGGCGGGCCTGCATCGTCGTCAAACAGACTCGGCTGCTTCATCCTCGTCCTCGACGCGATATTCCTTGCGGCACACGCCGGCGAAGCCGCACCACGCACACTCGCCCGGCGTGCGCGGATCGGGCGGAAACCGCCCTTCTTCGATGCGCGCGACCATTTCCGCGAACTCGCTGGCCTTCGCGTTCACGGCCGACGACACTTCTTCCGGCGTCGATCCGCGCACGCGCCCTTCGAGCTTGTCCTCGCCGAACGCCAGATACATGGCGCCGGCGATGTCGTGCGGCCGTCCGTCGCGCGCGGTCAGCTTCTCGCGCGCGCAGTACGCGTAGACGCCGACCTGCACCGACGTCTCGAGAGGCGGCATCCGTCCGAGCTTGTAGTCGACGACGCGCAGCGAGCCGTCCTCGAAGACGTCGATACGATCGGCCTTGCCGCGGACGGCAATCGAGCGCGTGCCGAAGCCGTGATGGACGGGAAACGTGAACGCGCCTTCGAGCTTCTCTTCGATCAGCCGCTCGCGGACCTCGCGGGTGTCGGCCGCCTCCAGCTCGAACACGCGCGCGGCCACGCCCGGCGCAACCATCGATCCGTGCAGGCGCATCTCTTCGAGCACGCGATCGGCCTCCGGCAGCGACGCGAGCGCGTCCTCCATCACGACGGAGAACAACGCCATCGCCTCGGGAATGGACGCCGCGGTAATCGCACCGCGACCGCTACTCTGCCAGCGTTCGTAGAAGCGCTCGAACAACGTGTGCAGGAGCGTGCCGCGCTCGAGCGGCGTCAGGCCGATCTCGTCGTCGCGATCCTCGTCCAGGCGCAGCACGTGCGCGGCGAAATACTTGAACGGACACGTGACGTAGCGATCGACGCGGCTGACCGAGTACGCGATCGGCGCCTGGGCGTCGACGTAGCCGCCGTACGCGGGGTCGCTCAGCGGCGGCCTGTCGTGCCGCAGCGCGAGCCAGCCCGCGACGGACGCGTCGAGCTCGGCGGACGGCGCGTACTTCGTCCAGATCTCGTCCGGAAACAGATCGGCCTGCTCCGTCGCCGGCTCGACGACGATGGGCAGGCGACGCGCCAATTCGACGACGGGCGACAACGCGACGATGGCGTCGCCTTCGAGCTGGAACGCCGACAGCCGCGTGCGCTCGCGCGCCAGGTGCAGCACGTCGCGGAACGCCGCCTGCTGCGCGCGGGCCTGATCGTCGTCCTGTGGCCAGCCGAGCACTTTCAGCAGCACGCTCGAATAGAAGAAGCTCCGGCGTTGACGCTCGGCCCAGTCCGTCTCGACGAGGCCCACGAGATAGACCTCATCGAACTCGCCGAAGCGTGCGGTCACCGCGTCGACGAGGTGCACGCCGCTGCTGCCGCGCCGTGGCATGAACGTGCGCGCCTCGAGCGCGTGATGGAGGATCGCCGCGAGATCCTCGTGGTCGCGCTGGTGATCGTCGTGCCGCGCGAAGGCCCCGGCCAAATCGTCGAGCACGGACAGCACCGCCGCACGCGCACGCTTCGGCCGGTCGTCGTCTGCATCATCGCGCATCGGCCGCTCGTGCGCGCGCAGGAACGCGGCGAGCGCGTCGATCTGCCCGGATGCAGACGGCGCGGAACAATGGCGATCGAGCGCCGTCTTCGCGGCCACGGCCGCGCGCGCCGCTCGTCGTGCGCGCTCGATCTCGACGCGCGCATGTCCATCGCGTGTGGCGGCGTACGCGTCGACTTCGGCCGGATACGATGCGGCATCGCCGGTCGCGCGGCGCTCGGACAGCATCGCATCCAACGCGGAGACGTCGCGCGGCGACACGAGCCGGTCGTCGACATCGAAGCGCAACAGCGGCGATCGCAGCAGTGCGATGGTCGCTTCGCGCGTGCCGCCCGTGCGCGCCATCGCCATCACCAGATCGAGCATCGCCGCGTACGGCTCACCGGCAAGCGGCAGCGCGTCGAACGCCTGATACGGCACGCGCGCATCTGTCAGGATCTGCTGCGCCAGATACAGGTACGGCAGCGGGCGGTGGAACACGACGGCCATGGGCGCCGCGAGGACGCCTCCAGCCGCATCGGCGCGACGGCGAATCGTTCGCGCGACGTCCCGCAGCTCTTCTTCGCGATCGCGCGCGATCGCGACGGGCACGCCGTGCGGGTCGGCGTCGTGGCTGATGAGCACCGGCGCGCGCGCGATCGTCTCTGCGCGCGCTTCCTCGATCCCCGGCAGCTCCGTCTCCAGCCGTTCGCGGAAGCCGGCATCGTGTGCTTCGTCGGTCATGACGACGCGCACGTGATGGAGATGCGTCAGTCGGCCGACGAGATCGAAGTCGACCGGCCACAGCCCGCGCGGATCGGCAGGATGATCCGCGACGGCGATGACGAGATCGTCGAACGGCAACACCGGCTGCGTACGAAGGAGGATGCGGCGCAACGCGTGCTCGTCGACGCCGCCGCTCGCCTCGACGGCGCGCGCATAGGCGAGAAACGCGAAGCCGAGAAACCGTGTCTGATTGATGAGGCCTTCGCTGCCGCGGTCCATCCCCCGCTCGCCGCGCAGATCGTCGAACAACGCTCGCGCGAACCGCCGGACGCTGCGCTGGCGCCGGCGCAGCTCATCGTGAAAGTCGAGCATCGCGGCAATCAGCCCTGGCCGCAGATGGAACGGCTGCTCGATCGCGCGGCTCGTCAGCGTGCCGCGCGCGGCACGCTCGAGCAGCGCCAGCCGCTCCGTGCGGGACAGCCATCGCTGGCCAGGCGGCAGCGCGTCGAACAGGCGCCCCAGCCACTCGTCGCGTGTGAGCATGTCTGGCAGCACGACACTCGGCTGCGATGCGGAGAGCGTCTCCTGCTCGATCGTCTGGCGCAGCAGATCCGCCGACGCGCGCGTCGGCACGACCACGAGACGGCGGCGCGCGGCCAGCGGCCCGCCTTCGAGGGCGAGCGTACGAAGCGCGCGGCGAAACGACGCCAACCCGCGCGCTCGGATGAGCACACGACGTTGCATGAACACGATCAGTGTGTCACTGAATCGCCGGCGGGTGCAGGCTGCGCGCCAGATCGTCGCGCACCTGCTGCACGAGCAGCAGCGCGCCCGCGGCCGCCGACGACGCGGGGCCCTGTTGCAGCGGCTGACGCGTGCCGTCGAGCTGACGCCGCGTCAGCGCCTCGCGCGCCATACGGATGGCGCTGATCAGCGTCGCGTGCGTCGCCGCGAGCGATCGCGGAGGACGCAACGCGCCAGTCCGCTGCTGGAGACCGCGCAATCGAAGCTCGGTCGACGACAACTGCTGCCGCGTCGCCGGGTGCAGCTCCCGCACGGCATTCAGCATCGGCGTCGACGCCGCGATGCCGCTCAGAATCGGCCGGACCCGCAGGTTGTACGCGCGAATGCTCGTCCGCTGCCGCGCGTAGTCGTCGAGCGCGCGTCGAAAGGCTTGGGTCGCCTGTAGTGTCTCCTGCAGTTGCGTCGACAGCGCCTTGACTTCGAGCGGACGCTGGCGGCCGAGGCTGCGATCGCGCCGCACCAGCTCCTGCTGCAGCCGCCGCACGGCTGCGACGTCTCCACGCCGCCGCGCCGCGTCGGCACGGCCGAGCAGCGCGGCCGTCAGCGCCGCATACGCGCTGCCCGCGCGCACCTCGACGGCCAGACGCGACGCCACGATCCGCGCGAGCTGCGGGCTCTCCGCCCTGGCCGGCGCCTGAGCCAGCCGCAGGATCCCAACGCGCTCTTCAGGGATATCCGCCGTGCGCGCGGCCGCCAGGGCAAGCGTCACGGACTGCCGCCGCGTCGGCGCCGGCAGCAGATGCTCGCGCGCAGGCGGGTTCGCCACGAGATCGAGCGTCAACGCCGGTTGACCGGCCGCCAACCGCAACTGGTTGATCACGTCGTCGAACATGCCGGCCAGCTCGCGGATGTCGCTCGCGCGATAGAGAAAATGTGCGTTCGACCATTCGATCAACCTGCGGCGGGCCTCTTCGGCGAGCGCGAGCCGTGTCTGCGGATCGGGCACGGTGGACAGCTGATCGAGCGCGCGGGCGACCTCCGCCGTCATCGCCGCGTACTCAGCTTCGCCGAGCGTGGCGCCGTAGAAGGCGGCTCGCTTCGTCTCCTGGTACCGCAGCGTGCGAGGAATGTCGACGCGCGCGGCCGGCAGATTCACGAGCTGCATCGCCGGCGCGCTGCTCGGCGCGCCGACGACGAGATTGAACACGACGCGATCGCCGACGACGGCGGGCTCGCCGTAGCTCGGCAGCGCTTCATGTGTCTTGAGGAACACGCGATAGATCGCGTCGGTCGCCGGCGACTGCGCCAGCACGCCGCACGGCGCCGTCACGAGCATCGTCCACGCGCAGAGACGAGCGACGCGACGGACGTGAGCGCTGCGGCGAAGGAGGGTCACCGTCACGGCTGTGGAAATCCTGTGGAAGATCCGTGGATCACCTGTGCACGAGTTGTCGGCGCGAAATTATTTTCGCCGCAGGCTCGAACAAACGATCCCTGTCGCCCTCACGAGGTGCAGCTTCGCATCCGCTTTCGCTTGCGTCGTCTCTCGTCGTCACTAGAATCAATCGTCGCCTGTGCGCCTGGATGCGCGTGGGCCCGAGCTCCCCAGTGAACGTGATTCGCATCAACGAAACGATCAATGGACGGCAGTACGTCATCGAAGTCCTGCCGGTTGGCCAGAACCAATGGCGCGCTCAACTCGCGCGCCGCGGCGCGACCACGGCGCTGATGCCGTTCTACGGCACGACCCCTGACGAGGCCGCACGCCAGCTCGCCGGCTGGCTGACCCGCGTCTCGCCTGGCACGTCCTGACGGCCGATCCGTGCTGATCATGCACGGATTGAGGGGGAGAGTACAGAAGAATCAGGTTCTGGGGTTCCTGACCATGCTCACCATGTTCGGCATCAAGAACTGCGACACGATCAAGAAAGCACGCGCGTGGCTCGATGCGCACGGGGTCGCGTACCGGTTTCACGACTACAAGATCGGGGGCATCGATCGCGAGTCGCTCGAGACCTGGTGCCGCGCGGCGGGCTGGGAGAAGGTCTGCAACCGGGCGGGGACGACGTTCAAGAAGCTGCCGGAGTCTCAGCGTGAGGGACTGACGGCCATCAAGGCGATCGCCTTGATGGTCGAGCACCCTTCGATGATCAAAAGGCCCGTGCTGGACATCGACGGCACGATCGTTGTCGGTTTCTCGCCGGACGACTATCAGCGGCTCTTTCGCGGGCGGCGGTAGACGACGCGCGTCAGACCGTATGAAGTGCCGCGAACAATGACGCGAACATACTGACGAGCGTCGCGACGCCCAATGGCAGCCAATCGAATCGTCGCTGCAGAAACTTTGCAGAAACTGCAATCGGTTCTCTTGGCGCCTGGCAACGACTCCAATCCCGCCGCATTGACATCTCGAGCGCGTGGCCGCTATAGTCCCATCAATAGTTGATGGGACTCACCAACGCACCCTCCGATCTGCTTCCCGGCACGCTCGAGCTGCTGATTCTCAAAGCCCTGTCGCACGGGACGAAGCACGGCTACGGGATCGTCGAGCACTTGCGTCTGACCTCGGGCGACGTGCTGCAGGTCGGCGAAAGCGCGCTCTATCCGGCGCTGCAGCGGCTGCTGATCAACGGGTGGGCCAAGGCCGAATGGGGCACGTCCGAGAACAACCGCCGCGCGCGCTACTACACGTTGACCGCCGCGGGCCGGCGCCAGCTGGCCGCCGAGCGTGCCGAGTTCGATCGGATGATCAGCGCGATTCAGGGCGTGCTGCGAACGACGTAATCAATAGAAAGTCCGCGAAGCCCGCGACGTAGAAGCGGCGCTGAGCGGGCGAATGGGGGTGGGGCCCCATTCGCAGCCAAGACTAGAAGACAAGTTTCAGAGGAGCTCGCCATGCGCACGCTGCGACGTCTGCTGCACCTGCTGCGATCGTCCCGTCACGATGCCGATCTGCGCGAAGAGATGGAAACGCATCGATCGCTGCGTCAGGCGCGTCTCGAACGCGACGGCGTGTCGGCGCGCGACGCGGAAGACGCGAGCCGCCGCGCACTCGGCAACGCGACGCTCTCGCACGAGGACGCGCGCGAGGCCTGGACGTGGTCGGCGCTCGATGCCATCGGCCGCGATCTCCGCACCGTGCTGCGCGGGTTGCGCAAGAATCCCGGCTTCACGATCGTTGCCATCGGCACGCTCGCGCTCGGCATCGGCGCCAACACCGCGCTGTTCTCGCTCTACAACAGCCTGTCGCTGCGCACGCTGCCCGTCCGCGATCCCGGCAGTCTCGTCTATCTTCAGCACGGCGATTGGACCTATCCCATCTGGGAAGCCATCGATCGCCACCGCGATGAGATCTTCGACGGCGCGTTCGCGTGGTCCAACGAAAAGTTCGACCTGGCGCAGAGCGGCGAGACGACGTTCGTCGCCGGTGCCTACGTCAGCGGGCGCATGTTCGACGTGCTCGGCGTCGCGCCGGCGCGCGGCCGCGCGCTCACCGCGGCAGACGACACGCTCGGCGGTGACGCCGCCGTCGCCGTCGTCAGTCACGGATTCTGGCAACGGTACTTCGGCGGCCGCGACGACGTCGTCGGTCAGCGGCTGACGTTGAATCGCGTGCCATTCACCGTCGTCGGCGTGGCGCCGGCCGGATTCTTCGGACCTGAAGTCGGACGTACAGACGACGTGATGATTCCCTTCGCGGCCAATCCGCTCATCAATGGCTCGGACAGAAGTCTGCGCGGAGCGGACGCGCACTGGTTCTGGTGGCTCTCGATCATGGCGCGGCAAAAGCCGGGTCAGGCGCTCGAACAGACTACGGCGGCGCTGCGCCGTCTCCAGCCGCGCCTGCGGGAAGAATCACTGCCGAACGGCCCTCCCGGTGCGCTGGCCGACTACATGAAAGCGCCATTGGAGCTGGCGCCGGCCGCGACTGGCTTCTCGGAACTGCGCGGCGACTTCGAGACGCCCCTCGTCGCGATGCTCGCCGTCGTCGGGCTCGTGCTGCTGATCGCGTGCGCGAACATCGCAAACCTGTTGCTCGCGCGAGCGGTCGCGCGGCAGCACGAACTTAGCGTGCGGCTCGCGCTCGGCGCGTCTCGCTGGCGGCTGGCGCGATTGCTCTTCGCCGAAAGTCTGCTGATCGCACTCGCGGGAGCTGCCCTCGGCGTGATCTTCGCGTCGTGGAGCAGCGTGCTGCTCGTGCACCAGCTCGGCACGTGGCGCAATGCCGTCTCGCTCGATCTCCAGCTCGACTGGCGCGTGCTCGGCTTCACGGCGGCACTCGCCAGCCTGACCGCGATCATCGCCGGCGTCGCGCCCGCGCTCGGCGTGCGGCGCGTCGCGCCCAATGACGCGCTCAAGGACGCGGGACGCAGCATCGCCGGCGACCGCCGGTTCACGATTCGCGGCGCGCTCGTCGTCACGCAAATCGCGCTGTCGCTCGTGCTCGTCGTCGCGGCCGGCCTGTTCCTGCGGACGTTCCAATCGCTCAGCCGCGTGCCGCTCGGGTTCACGCCTGAGCCGCTCGTCATTGCGACAATGGACCTGCACGCGAGCACAACCGATCGCGCGCAGCAGGCGGCGCTGATGCAGCGCCTGCGCGCCGCCGCTGCGGCTGTGCCCGGCGTGACCTCCGCGGCCACGTCGATCCTCACGCCGCTTTCCGGCGCGGGCTGGAACGCGGCCGTCACGGACGAGCCGGGCATCCCTGCGGATCGCAGCCGGATGACCTGGATGAACGCGGTGTCGCCGGACTGGTTCAAGACGATGCGCACGCGGCTGATCGCGGGACGGGATTTCGTCGATGGCGATCTGCACAGCGACGCGCACGTGGCCATCGTGAATCAGACGTTCGCGGATCGGTTCCTGCAGAAGGGCTCGCCGGTCGGGCAGACGATTCGCGTCGGCGTGGAGGATCGCACCGCCTACCTTGTCGTCGGGCTTGTCGAAGATGCCGTCTACCGATCGCCGCGCGCAGGCGTAGTCCCGACGATGTACATCCCGCCGTCAGCCGACGATTTCGGGACGAACGTGACGATCGCGACCGCGCCCGGTCAGCGTGCGGCTACGCAGCGTGCGGTCGCGACGGCGCTGGCGCAGACCGACCCGCGCGTCTCGTTCACGTTCCGCACGTTCGACGAGTACATCCACGCCGCGATGCTGCGCGAGCAGCTCGTCGCGCTGCTCTCGACGTTCTTCGGTGCGCTCGGCCTGCTGCTCGCGGCGGTCGGACTCTATGGCGTCGTCTCGCACGCGGTCAATGCGCGCCGCACCGAGATCGGCGTGCGCATGGCGCTCGGCGCGAACGCTGGTGGCATCGTCCGCTTGATCTTCCGTCGCGTGTCGATGCTGCTCGCGATCGGCCTGGCGACGGGCGCTGTCGCCAGCCTGTGGGCGTCGCGGTTCGTGGACGCGACGATGTTGTACCACCTCGACGCGCGCGATCCGGCAACGTTCGCCGGCGCGATCGTCGTGCTCGCCGCGGCCGTCATCCTCGCGGCCTGGCTTCCCGCCCGCCGCGCCGCGCGCCTCGATCCGGCGCGCGTGCTGCGGGAAGGATGAAGCGGGCGCATATCGTCGTCGCGATGTGCTCTAATCTGCCCCGTTGAGGGGCGGGAGACGACGATGACACGTTCCGGCATGTCTACCTTGGCGATCGGCTTCGGTGCGACGGTGGCGGTTCTTGCCGTCTCCAGCTCGGGGACATCGGCGCAGGTCTACAACCCGATCACCGGGTGCTACGGCGACACCGCGGGCATTGCGCCAGAGGTTTGCTACAACCATCCCAGCGGACCGCCGAGCCAGCCTCCGCCGCCCGACGGACCCTACGCCAGCATCGCCACGTCGTCGACGACGTTCGTTGTCGGCGCCTCCTACTTCGAGAGCAGTCAGTCCGACTCCGACAGGGACGCGATCAAGAGCTGCATCCAGAATCACGGCGGCAATGACTGCAAGGTCGTCGCCTGGACGCGCAAACGCTGCATCGGCGTGGCGACAAGTCCTGCCGACGGATCTACTGGCTGGTCAGGCGGCGTCGACACGCGGCTCGAGGCATGGAACGGCGCGCTGGCGGAGTGCCGGAAAAACGGCGGCAAGAACTGCAAGGTGATGACCACGCCGTGCGCCAGCGACACCTGGCAATGGTCGCCGCAACTGCCGTTGCCGCCGGCGCCGAAGGATGCGAAGTTGGACGCGCGTACGGTTGGAACGTGGGCGCTCGACACGCCTGCCGGCCATTGGATCTGGGAGATTGGCGAGGGCGGCACGTACGAGTTCCATGCCGAGACGCAGCAGATCTATGAGCCGTCCCACGCCGGCAGTTTTTCGGCGGCGAACGGCAAGTGGCATCTGGAAGCCACGGCCGGCGGCTTCGTCGACGTCGATGGCGGAACGTACTCGTTCCAAGGCCCGAACGTCATGTATATGACCGGAAAGCTCGGCGCGGGAACCTGGCGCCGGATCAAGTGATCCTTCAGCGGACGCCAGACGATTGCAGGCGACCGATTGCGCTCGATCGCAGGTCGCTCCCGTCCCGCCGCACGCGCGCCCTATTCACGCGCGCGGTGCGGCGGGACGGGTGACGACGAGAGAACTACGGCAGGCGCAATACCTGTCCGGGCTTGATCTTGTTGGGATCGCTCAACTGATCCTTGTTGAGCTCGAAGATCTTCATGTACGCGTTCGCGTTGCCGAGATGCGCCTTCGCGATCGCGCTCAGCGTGTCGCCGGCCTGGACCGTATACGTCTTCGCCGCCGCGGGTGCAGGTGCCGGTGCAGCAGCCGGCGCGTTGGCGGCCGGCGCCGGACCGCCGGCAACGCGGATGTCCGCCATGACGTCATCGCGCCACGTCGGAATCGTCTTGATCGCGTTCCAGATCTCGTTCTTCTCGTTCTCCGTCGCGACGGTGCCGTTGAAGACGAGCTTGCCGTTCTGTTCCTGAATCGTGCCGTGGAATTTGCCCTGCGCGATCTTCTGTGCGTAGGCGTACATGCCCGTGAGACTCATGGTTCACCTCCGTGGTGATCGGTGCCCGGGAGGGGTCGTGATGATCAGCCACTCTATCGCGACCGCATGACGAGCACCATGGGCCGATCGCCGAGGGCCGATCGAGCCCCCGACTCGCCGGTGCTACGATCGTCCGCGCAGCAGGAGGCCTTTCGATGTCGATGAAGAAGCTGGCTGGATGGAGTCTGAGCGTCGCGATCGTGGCGGCCGGCATGGCGCCGCGCGCGCTGGCCGCGCAGGCCAAGGCCGCGGATTGCGCGCCCGTCGGTCATCTGCCGACGTACGAGCCTGGAGAACAGGAGACGCGCGCGTACGACAGCTACGATTTCTCCGTCGGCAGCGAGGACGATCCGAAGAAGGTGACCGCCGCCGGCGCCAAGTGCTCGCAGAGCTACACGCCGAAGAGCGGCACCGATGCGCTGAGCGATCTCGAGATCCAGTCCAACTATCGCGAGCAGCTCACCAAGCTCGGCGCGCAGATCGTCTCCAAGGACGATCGCGACACCTACGCGAAGCTGGTCAAGAACGGCAAGGAAACCTGGATCCGGATCTACAGCCAGGAGACCGAGATCGACGTGACGGTCGTCGACAGGATGCCGTTCGTCGACACGCTCACGGCTCCCTCCGGCGCCGACTACCGGCTGCTCGGCCACATGCCGGGATACACGGCCGATGATCCGACCAAGCGCAACTTCGACAAGGCGGACTTCACCGTCCAGCATGGCGACGACACGTCGACGGTGACGGTCGAAGGCGCGCTGTACGACATCAACTACACCAACGGCTCCAACGCACCCAACAGCGATCTGGCGATCCAGCAGAACTACCGGGATGCCCTGAAGAAGCTCGGCGCGCAGACGCTCTTCACCGACGATCGCGACACGACGGCGCGGCTGGAAGACGCGGGCAAGACGATTTGGATCAAGGTCTACAGCCAGGAGACGGGCATCGAAGTGACGGCCGTCGAAGAGAAAGCGTTCGCCGCGTCGATCACGCCTCCGACCGCCGACGCGCTGAAGACGGCGCTCGACAAGGACGGCCGCATCGCGCTGTACGTCAACTTCGACTTCAACAAAGCGACGCTGAAGCCCGACGCGAAGCCGGTGATCGACCAGGTCGTGGCGCTGATGAAGAGCAATCCAGCGCTGAAGCTCGAGATCGACGGCTACACCGACAACGTCGGCGCGCACGACTACAACGTCAAGCTGAGCCAGGATCGCGCCGCAGCCGTGGTCGCCGCTCTGAAGACCGCCGGTGTGGACGCGACGCGGCTGTCGTCGAACGGCTTCGGCCCCGACAAGCCCATCGCTGACGAAGCCACGGCCGAAGGCCGCGCGAAGAACCGGCGCGTCGAGCTCGTGAAGCGCTGACCGTCGTGCCGGCCGAGCGTCGTTTGACGCGCGGCGGGCTGCCGGGCTACCGTGACCGCGGGCGCGTCGGGCGCCCGCGGGTTCGCGCGAAGGGCCAAGCCCCCCGGTCACGGCATCTCAACGACGGCACGTCCATCTCCGTGCTGCCTGTTTGCGAACCACAGGCCTCAGCATGGAGGATGTATGACGCCGCGTCCGCTTCCCGATCGCCCCAATCTCGAACACCTGAAGAAACACGCGAAATCGCTGCTGCACGACGCGCACGCGCGCGATCCCGGCGCGCTCCGTCGTTTCGCGGCCCTGCCGGCGCTGGCGGCGAAGTCGATCGCCGAAATCGAGTCCACGGCACTCGCCCTGCACGACGCGCAATCGGTGATTGCGCGCGAGCACGGCTTCGCGTCGTGGAATGCGCTGCGCGAAGAAGTCGAGGCGCGGACGCTGTCGTTCGACGCCGCGGTCGACGCGTTCGTGCGCGCGGCCGCAGGAGGTGCCATCGATCGCGCGCGCCGATTGCTGGCGCTCCATCCCGGCATCGCCAATGCGACGCTGCATACGGCGCTCGTGCTCGGCGACGCCGCCGCAGTCGAGGCGCGCCTGCGCGATCGTCCCGAGCTGTCGACGCAACCGGGCGGGCCGGAACAGTGGGAGCCGTTGCTGTACGTCTGCCACACGTGCCTGCATCGGGACGGTCCCGATCGGCAGGCCGGACTCGTCGCGATCGCACGTCGCCTCTGTGCGCTCGGCGCGAATCCCAACGCCGAATATCACTGGAACTGGCATCCGGAGCTGCCGCGCACGGCATTGTGGGGCGCGCTGTGCGACGTGCCGTCGCTCGCGCTCGCCGAAGTCCTGCTCGAGGCCGGCGCGAATCCGACCGACGGTGTGTCCATGCACATCACGGGCGGCGGCGGCAACATCGCGGCGCTCGAGCTGTTGCACCGCTACGGCGTCGACGTCGACGGCATCCGCGGCGGTGTGCCGCCGCTCGTCCATATGATGCTGTGGAGCACCAATTCCGCCGGCCCGCGCTGGCTGATCGAACACGGCGCGAATCCCAATCTCTCGTGGGGTCCAGACGATGAGGCGCCGCTGCACGTGGCGGCGCGGCGCTGGGACGTGCCGCTGGTGGAGGCGCTCGTCGGGCACGGCGCCGATGTCTCGCGGCGGCGCGCCGACGGCCGCACGCCGCACACGCTCGCGGAGCTCTCCGGCAATCGCGACATCGCGTCGTGGCTCCTCGCGCACGGCGCGGTCGACGAGCTGGCGCCGCTCGATCGCTTCGCCGCCGCGTGCGGACGCGGTGACGGTGCGGCCGCGGACGAGATGCTGCGCGCGCATCCGCATCTGAAGACCGAATTGCGGCGCGATCATCACCTCATGCTCCAGCGTCCGGCCGAGAGCGGCAACGCGGCCGTGCTCGAGACGATGCTCGAGCGCGGGTTCGATCCGCACGTTGCCGACAGCGATGGCGTGATGCCGCTGCACCGCGCCGCGATGGGCGGCCATCCCGACGCGGTGCGCGTCCTGCTGCGATTCGGCGCAGCGGTCGATGCGCGCGACAGCATGTTCGCGGCCACGCCGCTCGTCTGGGCCGTCGAAGGCCGCGGCCATGCGCAGCCAGGCGCGGATCACGTCGCGGTCGCGCGTCTGCTGATCGCGGCCGGATCGCCGCTCGAGTGGACGCCGCCCGACGGCGCGCCCAACGTCGAGCGGACGATCGACGCGCTCGCCGATCTCCGCCGCGCCGCGGCCGGCGCGACCTGATCGCGCTACGGCAGACGCAGCACCTGGCCCAGCTTGATCGTGTCCGGATCGCTCAACTGATCTTTGTTGAGCTCGAAGATCTTCATGTACGCGCTCGCGCTACCGAGATGTGCTTTGGCAATCGCGCTCAGCGTGTCGCCGGCTTTCACCGTGTAGGTTTTCGGCACCGGAGCGGCTGCAGGCGGCGCCGCCGGCGTGGGCCCGCCGATGACGCGAATGTCCGCCATGACGTCGTCGCGCCACGTCGGAATCGTCTTGATCGCGTTCCAGATCTCGTTCTTCTCGGCGTCCGTCGCGACCGTCCCATTGAAGACGAGCTTGCCGGCGCGCTCTTCGATCGTGCCGGTGAACTTGCCCTGTGCCACCTGACGCGCGTACGCGTACATCCCTGTGAGACTCATGATTCCTCCGTGGATCGGACCGCGTTACTGATCGAGCACGAACGTGATGACGAGATTGACCTGATACTCGGTGATGTGTCCGCCGTCACAGCGCACCAGCTGCTCTTTGAGCCGCGCGCTGCGGATGTTGCGCAGCGTTTTCGCCGCGCGCGTGAGCCCGACCTGGATCGCGTCCTCGAAGCTCTTGGGCGATCGCGCGCTGATTTCCGTCACCTTCGCAACCGACATGCCGCCTCCCTTCGCCGCGTCAGCGGCGCGCCAGCAAATCGCGGATCTGCGTCAGGAGCACTTCTTCATTCGACGGCCCCGCGGGCGCCGCCGCCTGCGGCTTCCGCGCCGCGTTCATGCCTTTGATCACGAGGAACAGCGCAAACGCGACGATCAGGAAGTTCACGATCGTGTTGAGGAACACTCCGTAGCCGAACGTCACCGCGCCGGCGGCCTTCGCGGCGGCCAGCGAGGCATACGGCCCCGGATTGGCCGGGCCCGCCTGCAGCAGCACGTACTTGTTCGAGAAATCGACGCCGCCGGTCAGCAGCCCGAGAATCGGCATCAACAAATCGCCGACGAAGCTGGTGACGATGGCCCCGAACGCCGCGCCAATCACGATGCCAACCGCCATGTCGACGACGTTGCCGCGCATCGCGAACGCTTTGAACTCCTTGAACATCTGCCGCACTCCTTGTGAAGGCTGCCCCGGACACCGCCCCACACGCCGCACGACGCACGGTCGACGCCCGCGTCAAGGAGACACAGTGCGCGGCCAGGAAGTCACATCGGGTCGAGATCGATATACTTCCCGTGCGCAGGTGACTTTTGGCCGCCCGTGCGTGTCTCTGGAGGCGATGGGTGCGGGCGTTCGAGGGCATGTCCGACGACGAGTTGGTCGAAATCGCGCGATCGTCCGGCGCGTATGACACACGGCCGTTCGAGGCGCTGGTGCGGCGGCATCAGGCATTCGTCGCGGCCAACTGCCGCGCGGTGACGCGCCTGCCGAACGACGTCGACGACCTGGCGCAGGAAGTGTTCGTCAAGGCCTTCTTCGGTTTGCGCCGGTTCGAGCGTCAGGCGCCCTTTCGCGCGTGGCTCCACCGCATCAAGGTGAACCACTGTCTGAACTATCTACGGAAGATGAGGAGCACGCCGACGTTGGAGCTCGACGAACGGACGCACGAGCAGGACGCCGCGCTGCAGGTGGCGCCGGCGGTCGACGCGGCGCTCGGCGCGGCGGCCGACCGTGAGCGCATCCTCGCGATCTTGGACGCGATGCCGGACACGCTGCGTCTCCCGTTGATGCTGCGCGACGGCGACGGCTTCTCGTACGAGGAGATCGCCGCGCACCTGCGCATCAGCCTGTCCGCCGTGAAGATGCGCATCAAGCGCGGACGCGAGGAGTTCCGCCGGCGGTTCGGACCGCGCGCCGATCCGGCACCCCCGGCTCCATCGATCGAGCGGCGCTGATGACCGCCGGCGACGACGACCAGACGGCGGCGGGCGGCGATCCCGATCTGGGCTCGCCCATCGAGGAACTGCGCGACGTCGCCCATCAGCTGCCCGATCGATTCGCCGAGCGCGTCGCCCGCCGGATCGAACGGCGGATGTTGGGCGGCGACCTGATCGAGCTGTTCTGGAGCGGTCCCATCGCGATGCTCGTGGAGTTCCTGCGCTGGCCGCTCGATCTGCTGGATGGGCACAGGCGGAAGCGCGAGGATCGGTCATGAGGGCACAGCTCGTCCAGAGCTTCCGGGAACTGGGACTGACGATCGCCACGGCGGTTCCGCGCATCGCGATCGGCCTCGTCGTGCTGGTCGCGCTCGTGCTGCTCGCCAAGATCGTCGAGCGCGTGCTGCGGACCGTGCTCGTACGCGTGCGGTTCGACGCGCTCCTCCAGCAGGCCGGCCTCGACACGGTGCTGCATCGCCTCGGCGTCCGCCAGTCGCTCAATGTCGTCCTGCCGCGGCTCGCCTACTTCCTGCTGCTGTTCCTGTTCGCGCGCACGGTCGCGGACGCGCTCGGCCTGAGGGCGATTTCCGATGCGATCGCCGCGCTGTTCGCCTATCTGCCGAACGTGATCGCCGCTGTGCTCCTCGTGGTGATCGGCACGGCGGTCAGCCAGTTCGCTGGCCGCACGGTGACGCAGGCCGCGGAGGAATCCGGCCTCGAGTTCGCACGCCAGCTCGGCAGCCTCGTCGCCGGCCTGATCCTCTTCGTCGTCGGCATCATGGCGATCTCGCAGCTACGGTTCGACACCGACATGGTGCGAATCGTGACGATCTGCACGCTCTCGGGGCTGGCGCTGGCGTTCGGGATCTCGATCGGTCTCGGATCGCGCGATCTCACGCGCAACGTGCTGGCCGGTTTCTACGCGCGCAAGATCTTCAAGCCGGGCGATCCGATCGAGGTTCGCGGCCACCGCGGCGTGCTGCGCACGATCACGGCGACGCAGACGCTCATCGACCAGGAGACGGGCGTCGTGTCCGTCGCCAACAGCGTCTTCCTCGACGAGACCATCAGGCACTGAGGGCGGCGCGGCCCGCGTCCGCCGCCCGGCATCCCTGCGCGGCGGCGAAGGGCGTGAGCGCGACACCGCGCCGACCGGCGATCCGCGCGACCCCGCGGTCGATCGGGCCGCGTCCCTTGACAGCCGCTCTATGCGTCGTGCATATATACGTCATACAAGGACGCATATGCGAACCGACCGCGCTCGCCGTACGCTCGACGATCTCCTGCCGCTCCGGCCCGTCGAGTTTCACGTCCTGCTCAGCCTCGCCGCCGGTGAGCGGCACGGCTACGGGATCATCCAGGACATCCAGACGCGCGGCGATGCACCCGCGCCCGACGTCGGCACGATGTATCGCGCGCTGGCGCGCATGGTCGAGGCCGGCCTGATCGAAGCGTCGTCGCGGCGGCCCGCGGCGGACGCCGACGACGAGCGCCGCAACTACTACCGCATCACGCCGGCGGGGCGGCGCGCCGCCTCGGCGGAAGCACGCCGGCTCGAGATGCTCACGAAAGCCGCACGCGTCGGAGGTCTTCTGCCGAAGGCGGCGAAGTGATGACACGCGATCGCGAGATGCGCGCATCCGAGCGGTGGTTCCGGCTGCTGCAGCGGCTCTATCCGCCCGACTTCCGCGACGACATGGGCGAGGCCGTCGTCGAGGCCTATCTCGATCGCGCGCGCGAGGCCGTGCGCCGCGGCGGACTCCCGCGTCTCGCCATCGTCTGGATGCGTGCGCTCTGGGATTCGATACGCAATGGATTGGGTGAGCGCGTGAGACCCGCCGTCTCGTGGCGGCGCGGCGGACAGTGGGGACGCGACGCCGAGTTCGTGCTGCGCAGGCTGCGGCGCGCGCCTGCGTTCGCGATCTTCACGATCGGCACGCTGACGATCGGTCTCGCCATGGTCGCCGTCGTCGCGGCCATCGTCGGCAAGACGCTGATCGAGCCGCTGCCCTACCGGAACGCGGGCGATCTGTACGACGTGTGGCGCGACTATGGGCCGGAGCTGAAGCTGAGACGCGGGGCGCTCGCCGGCCCCGATCTCGCCGAACTGCGCGCTTCCCGCGGCGTCGTCGACGACGTCGCGTTCCTGCAGCCGATGCTTGGCGGCATCTTCGCCGCGCGCGAAGGCGATACACCGACCGAAATCGCCGTCACGGTGATCACGCCGAATCTCTTCGATCTGCTCGGCGTGACGCCGGCGATCGGCCGCGGCTTCGCGCCGAACGAAGCCGGTCCCGGCAAGCCGAATCTGATCGTGCTGGCGTACGGCCTGTGGAACCGTCTCGGCGCGGATCCGGCGATGATCGGCCGCGACGTCCGGCTGCAGGGGAACGCGTACACGGTCATCGGCGTGCTGCCGAAAGATTTCGCGTTCCGAAGGCACGATGCCACCGGGACGGCGCCGCCGATCGACGCGTTCATCACGACGGCGCAGGATCTCGCGACGGCCCAGAACGGCGGTAACTTCTCGGCCCTCCTGCGCGCGGTGCACGGCACATCTCCCGAGGCGGTCGCGTCGGCTGTCGACGCGGCGGGCCGGACGATCGACGCGCGCGATTTCGGCGGACGCGGCCTGCGGCTCTACGCCGTCGGACTCAAGACCGACCTTGTCGCGCGCGCACGACCGGCGTTGATCCTCGTCGGCGTGGCCGCCGCCGTGCTCGCGCTCATGCTGATGGTCAATCTCGCGCTGGTGCTCCTCGCGCGTGCCGCACAACGCGAGCACGAGATCGCCGTCTCGCGCGCGCTCGGCGCCAGCGACGCCGCGGTCATGCGCGCGACGCTGCTCGAAGGCGGCGTGCTCGGCCTCGTCGGCGGCGCGTCGGGCGCGATCATTGCGGTCTGGGCGACACGCGCGTTAGTGGCGCTCGCGCCGCTCGATTTGCCGCGGCGTGACGCCATCGCCGCCGATTGGCGCGTCGGTGCGACGATCGCCGGACTTGGAATGATCCTGGGTCTTCTCGCGGCGGCGGCGCCGGCGATGTGGGCTGCGCGCGCGACGCTGTCGTCGCTGCTCGCGAGCAGCGCCATCCGTGGCGGTGGCGGACACACGCGCATGCGCAAGAGCCTGATCGTCGCGCAGGTCGCGTTGTCGCTCGTGCTGCTCGGCAGCGCCGGACTCGTCGTGCGCAGCGTCGAGCGTCTTCTGCGTGCCGATCCTGGGTTCAACGCCGACGGCGTCCTGACGTTCCGCGTCCGGACGCCGCCCGAGTTCTTCCCGAAGCCCGCCGACGTCGTCGGCTTCCAGGATCGCGTCGAGCGCGCGCTCGCGGCAATCCCGGGCGTGACGGACGCGAGCGCGACCTCCGCGCTGCCGTTCACGGCGTCGAGCAACCTGGCCGCCATCGAAATTCCCGGCGCGCCGGGCAATACGGGATCGCGGGAACACGATGCGCTCGTCGCGGACGTCATCGGGACACGCGCGTCGTACACCTCGGTCATGGGCATGCACATCCTCGCTGGACGCACGTTCGATCCCGTTCGCGACGACGGCCGGCAGGAGGCGCTCATCGACCGTCATGTCGCCGAGTAC
>DASZVJ010000199.1:0-14044 GCA_035547155.1 Vicinamibacterales bacterium | reverse complement strand
GCTCGGACGCGCGCTGTTGACGCTGCTCGGCGTCACCGCCATCGTGCTTACCGTGGTCGGCATGTACGGCCTCGTCGCGGCCGTGGTCGCCCGGCAGAAAAAGGAGATCGGCATCCGGATGGCCCTCGGCGCGAAGCCGCGCGCGATCGTGCGGAGCGTGCTGACGAAGACGTCCGTGCCGCTGCTCACGGGCATCGCCGCTGGCGCGGCGTTCGGCTGGTGGGGCGGACATCTGGCCGATCGATTCATGTACGGCATTCGCGGCGCCAATCCCGTCACGATGACGATCGCCATCGCGCTCGTCACCGGCGCGGGCCTCGCGGCTGCATGGCTGCCGACGCGCCGAGCCCTTCGCATCAATCCCATCGACACGTTGCGCGTGGATTAGTCGAGGTTCCCATGAGACTGCTCGCCATTCTCGCAATCGGCATCGGTACCGTCGCGTCTCCATCCGGTCAGTCGCCGAAACCCGCCGCGCCCGTGCTTGGCGCCGGCGCCACGTCGTGTCGTGACTGGACGGGTGACGACACGACGGTCTACGACGAGGCGACACACAGCTGGACGATGACGACCAAGACACCAAAGGATCCGGTCAAGGTGAGCTGGGTTCTCGGGTATTTGTCCGCAGTCGGCGTGTCGGGCCGCGCGTCTGAGCCGGGCGGCGAAAGCTATCTCATGGGGTGGATTTCCGGTGCGTGTGCCGCGAATCCTTCTCGAACGCTGGCCGCGGTCGCGGCTGATTTTACGGCGGCCCATCCGCCGACAAATCGCTGACCGAACTCGAGACGCGAACAACACGAGGCCGCGCGGGCGCTTTCGCGCCCGCGCGCGGACCATGTATGCTCGGCCTTCACCCGAGGCCAACCATGACGCGACTCTGCGCGACGACGCTCGCGGCGACGATGCTCTCGATCGCCTGCTCACACGGTGAACCGGCCGGTCCGCTCCAGCACGATCACACGGTCATCAATCTCGATCGATCGGAGCTGAGCCGGATTCGTCTGACGATGGAGGCCGGCGAGCTGCACGTGAAAGGCGGCGCGTCCAAGCTTGCGGAAGCCGACTTCACCTACAACGTCGTCGCGTGGAAGCCGTCGGTCGTCCAGAATCTCAACCGCACGCCACCCGAGCTGTCGATCACGCAGGCGACCGGCGGCTCGACATCCGGCGACACGACGAATCGCTGGGACCTGGCGCTGAACGATCAGCAGCCCCTGGAGATCCTCGCGCATCTCGGCGCCGGCGAAGCGCACATGAATCTCGGCGGACTGAATCTTCGCAACGTCGAGCTGACCGTCGGCGCCGGCGAGGTCGACATGGACCTGCGCGGCCAACCCACGACGAGCTATAGCGTTTCGATTCACGGCGGCGTCGGCACCGCGGTCGTGCATCTGCCCTCGACGGTCGCAATCTCGGCGAAGGCGTCGGGCGGCATCGGCGACATCAACGTCAGCGGCCTCGAACAGCGCGACGGCCGCTGGATCAACCCGCGCGCGACCGCGTCACCGGTGACGATCGATCTCGACGTGCACGGCGGCGTCGGGGAGATTCGGCTGGAGGCGGAATAGCCGGCGGTCACGCATCGCATCGGGACGCCGTGGCATATCGTCCACTCTAAGATATAGCCGTTAATGCTATAGCCGCGGTCATGCCGCCACGCGATCGCCGTCCTGCGCCTTCCCCCGAATCGTTCCTGCCGCTTCCGCGCGACACGTTCCACATCCTCGTCTCGCTGGCCGATCGCGACCGGCACGGCTACTCGGTGATGCAGGATGTGCGCGACAGGACCGACGGCGCGCTGCGGCTCAGCCCGAGCAGTCTCTACGCGTCCATCCGGCGGCTGCTGGAGCGCGGACTGATCGAAGAGCTCGCGGAGCGACCGGATCCCGAACACGACGACGAGCGCCGCCGGTACTACCGGTTGACGACGCTGGGACGGGCGGTGGCGACCGCGGAAGCGCGGCGGCTGCAGCGGCTGCTCGCCGATGCGCGCGCGACCGGCTTGCTGCCCAAGAAGGCCTGAGACGATGACACGCCATCGTCCGCCGCCGGGCTCCCGTGCGTTTCGTGCGCTGCTCGCCCTCTATCCCGCGGCCTTTCGGGACGAATATCGCCGGGAGATGACGCTCGTCTTCGCCGATCGCTATCGCGACGCGGACGGCGCCGCCGAGCGGGCGCGGCTGTGGTTCGAAGCCGTGACGGGTTTATTGATGGAAGCCCCGAAGGAGCACGGACGCATGATCGCTCGAGACCTTCGCTACGCATGGCATTCCCTTCGTCGACAGCCGATGCTGACGGCGACGATCGTGATCGTGCTGGGTTTCGGCCTCGGCGCGAACACGGCGATCTTCTCGCTGTTGAATGCCATGACGGCTCGCACGCTCGGCTCGATTCCTCATCCCGACGAGCTCGTCGCCGTGAACACGCGCGAGTACGCCCTCGGCGGGCCTGAAGGCTCGCGTCTGTCCGGGCCGATGTTCGAGCACCTACGCGACGCCGCACCGGCCGGCGTGCGCGTCGCGGCGATGAGCCGCGGCATCGCGCACGTCTACACGCGCACCGCCGATGAGCGCGAGACGACACCGGCGAGCTTGCAGTTGGTATCGTCTGACTTCTTTTCACTCGTCGGCGCTGCGCCCGCGCTGGGCCGTTCGTTGCCGGACGACCGCCACAATCAGGCTCCCGATGCCGTCGCCGTCATCTCCTACGGCTACTGGCAGCGCCGGTTCGGTGGTGCCGCAGACGTCGTCGGCCGCGTGATGACGATCAACAACGTCGCGTTCACCATCGTCGGCGTCGGCCCGCGCGCGTTCACTGGCGTCTGGCTGGAGGCGCCCGTCGACGTCTGGGTGCCGCTCGCCATGCAGAGCGCCGTCAAGTACTCGCAGAACTTCAGCGCGGACGGCGCGGATCTCGGTCGCCCATGGCTGACGCAGCCGAACGTCTGGTGGCTGCACGTCGTGGCGCGCGTGCCGTCCTCTCGATCTGCCGTCGTCGCCGGCGTGTTCAACGCGACGCGCTCGAGCACGGCCGGCGCCGACGCCGGCCTCGTCCTGCAGCCGTTCAGCCACGGCTTCTCGCAATTCCGGCAGCGTTTCATGCTCCCACTGCAGGCGCTCTTCGTGATGACCGCGCTCGTGCTGCTGATCGCCTGCGCGAACGTCGCCAATCTGCTGCTGTCGCGCGCGATCGCGCGTCAGCGCGAGATCGGCGTGCGCCTGGCGCTCGGGGCGGGACGATCCGATCTCCTTCGTCTGCTGCTCGCGGAAAGCGCGTTGCTCATTGCCTTCGCGACGATTGCCGCGCTCGCACTGGCGCACTGGACCAGCGGGGCTCTCGCTCGCGCCGCTGCTGCGACGGCAGACGCCGCGCCGCTCGCCGCGCCGATCGACTGGCGCGTACTTGGCTTCGCGGCCCTCAGTGCGTGCCTCTCGATGCTGCTGTGCGGCGTCTTCCCCGCGTGGCGTGCGACGCGCGTCAACGTGCTGGCCGCGCTCCGATCCGGAGGGCGCGGCGCGACGATCCGATCGTCCCGAATCGCGCGCGCGTTGGTCGTCGCGCAGATCGCGCTGTCGCTCGTGCTCGTCACCGGCACGGGCCTCTTCGTCCGCAGCTTCCACAATCTGCAGTACGCCGATCTGGGTATCGATGCCTCCCATCTGCTCTCTGTCCGCATCGATCCGCGACTCTCTGGTGAGGAGCCGTCGCGTCTGCCAGCGATGTACGCACGCGTCATCGACGCGGTCTCGGCAGCTCCAGGCGTGCGCGCTGCGTCATTTGCGATGTGCGGACTCGACAGCTCTTGCGCGACGCAGGGCAGCTACGCCGTCGAAGGCCGGCCCCCTCGCAAGGGCGAGTCGGTCGACTTCCGCGTCAACGTCGTGTCGCCGGCGTATTTCTCCACGGTGGGCATGCCGATCGTCGCGGGACGCGCACTCGACGCGCATGACACGGCGACCGCGCCACGCGTCGCGGTCGTGAACAAGACGCTGGCCGAGACTTATTTTCCGAATGGTGCGGCGATTGGACGCCGCGTCGGCCTGGACGCGCTCGACACCGAGATCATCGGTGTCGTCGAGGACGCACGCGCGTTGAACAACATCGCGGGACTGCCAGCGCCTGCGATCTTCATGGCGCTCGCGCAGCAGCCGATCGTCCCGCGATCGCTCACCGTGCGGACCGTCGGCGATCCGGGGCTGTCAGCCGAGACCGTCAGAATGGCGATCGGAGCCGCCGCGCCGCTGTTGCCGATCGAGTCGATGACGACGGTCGACGAGCAACTGGCGCGCGGCCTCAGCCGCGATCGCCTCGCGACGCTGCTGACGACAGGCCTTGGCGTGCTGGCGCTTGGCTTGGCTGGATTCGGCCTCTTCGGCGTGATCTCGTACGCCGTCTCGCGCCGGACGTCCGAATTCGGCGTGCGCATGGCGCTCGGTGCCTCGCCGGCGAGCATCCTGCGGCAAGTCATGCGCGAGGCGCTCGCCCTCATCGTGGTGGGCGCCGTCGTCGGCGCGCCGCTCGTGTGGATCGCCGGTCGTGCGGCGTCAACGCTGTTCTTCGGCGTCAGCCCGCACGACTGGATCACGATGATGGCAGCGCTGTTCGTGCTGAGCCTCGCGGGCATCGCGTGCAGCCTGCGTCCCGCGTGGCGCGCGGCAAGCATCGATCCCGTGATTGCATTGAGACAGGAATAGACGTGTCGATCACCCGTCGACGCGCAGTGCTCGTTCATCCCTCACTCTCGCGCTCATAGACCTCGCCTTCGATGTCGGCGAGCTTCTGCTGCATGAAGCCGGTCGCGTCATGAACGCCCTGGTTGTAGATGGGCGGTCCGAGCTCGCGCACGAAGAAGTCCAGCAACCCGTCGGCACGAAAATCGCTCAGCGGCTCATCGAACTCCGCCGCGTAGTACGCCTTGACGGCGCGTAGAAGTCCCGCGCGCCGCTCCGGCGAAAGACGAATGCGCAGGGGTGAATGAGGCACGTACGAGAGCGTATCGCAACACGACATGAGTCGGGGCGATCAGCGGCCACCGCCGCCTTGACAGGTCGCCGAGTCGCCTGTACGGTCGCGTCTCATGACGCGTCGCGTGGCGAAGAGGCGCCATTCCGCGGCAGACTGGCGAAGGGACGGACGCAGTGCGATCCGTCGCTTGTTCGCGTCACCCGCGTACACGCTCGCGACCGTTGCCACACTGGCCGTGGCCATTGCCGCGAACAGCGCGGTCTTCGGGGTCGTGCAGGCGGTTCTGCTGAAGCCCTTACCGCTGCGAGCGCCGCACGATCTGCTACTCGCGTGGAAATCCGACCGTGCCCGCAACGCGCCCCTTGTCGAGATCTCGTATGACACGTACGAACGCTGGTCGGCCAGTCCGATCTTCGAGCATGCAGCGGCGATCGGCTCGTCGCTCTGGCCTGCTGTCCTTCGCGGTCAAGGCGAGCCCGCACGCGTCGCGACAGCCGGCGTGTCCAGCACCTTCTTCGAAACGATGGGCGCCGCGCCTCTGCTCGGACGTCCCCTGCGATCCGAAGATGATCTGCCCAACGCGCCGGATGTCGCGGTCCTGAGCCATGCCACGTGGAAAGCACGTTTCGCAGCCGATACGCACGTGATCGGTAGAACGATCACGCTCGATCGCAAGCGCACGATCGTCGGCGTCATGGCGGATGGCTTCGATGTTCCTCGCGGCACCGACTTCTGGATTCCGGTGCGCCCCATTCTCGCGGCGGCGCAACAACCGGGCGTAGACGCGCTCGAGAGCATCGGCGTCCTCCTGTTCGTTGGGCGCCTCCGCCCTGGCGTCAACCTTCAAGCTGCCGCATCGGCCCTCGACACGATCACGCGCTCGGAGCCAACGGCGAACGCAAGTGGCCGCGTGGGATTGACCGTCGTCGTCACGCCGTTTCTCGAATATGTCTTCGGTCCCGCGCGCCAAGGATTGTGGGCAACTTGGATTGCCGTTGCCGTACTGCTCCTGATTGCCTGTGCGACCGTCTCGGGTCTGACGTCAACGCGCGTGGCAGCGCGCGCACCAGATCACGCGATCCGACTGGCGCTGGGCGCTACGTGCTGGGACTTGTCGCGCGCGTGGCTGATCGAGTCGTGTCTCACCGCCGCGATCGCTGGAGGGTTCGGACTCCTCATGTCACGCTGGCTGCTTCGCGCGATCGTGACGCTGGCACCCGGCGACCTGCCGCGCCTTGCGGAGGCCGCGGTCGATTGGCGCGTCGCGGCTGTCACCCTCGCGATCGCGGCGGCGGCGGCGATCCTCTGCGCACTCACCCCGCTGCGTCAGACCATGAGCGCAGCGATCGACGCGTCGCGACTCGACGCCGCTTGGGCGACCGAAAACCGGCGCGCGCAACACCGCCGCGGCGCGCTCGTCGTCGTGCAAATCGCGCTGGCGGTCGTGCTTCTCGTCTCTGCGGGATTGGTCCTCCGCAGCTTTGTCGCGTTGCGGATGCTCGACATCGGCTTCGCGCCATCGGACGTGGTGACGATGTTCGTGCAGGCGCCATCGAATGCGTGGATGCAGCAACTGCTGCTGCGCGTGCGCACCTCACCGCGCGTCGAGGCGGCCGGCGCCGTGTATCTGCGACCGCTCGAGCTCGGTCCCGTCGGCCAGGAGACGTCGGCACTGCTGGAAGGACAGGCAGACACGCCGCGCGCGCGTGAATCGAATCCGGTTCTGAGCTATCAGGTCGCCACGCCGGGATATTTCGACGCGATGCGCATTCGGCTCATACGCGGACGCGTATTCACAGACGACGACAGGCCGACATCGACGCGCGTCGCTGTTGTCGGCGAGAGCACGGCGAGACGGCTGTGGCCGGGACAGGACGCCGTCGGCAGAAAGCTCCTGTTGCCGACGTTTGCGGATGATGGCCCAGCCAACGCCTTGCGGACGGTGATCGGCGTCGTCGGAGACGTCCACTATCGCGGGCTGGGTGACGTGCGGCTCGACGTCTACGATGCCGCGCAACAATCGGCCTCCGTCGCCAGTTACGTGACGGTTCGTACGCCGGACGGTCCGGTCGCCGCGCTCACGACCGTACGCGCCGATGTCCATCGTCTCGATCCAAGCATCATCGTCGACGACGTGAGAATGCTCGACGCCGTCGTTGGACGCGCGCAAGCGCCGTGGCAATTCAGCGTGTGGATGCTCACGTTGCTGGCCGCCTTCGGCTTTGCCCTCGCCGCTATTGGTCTCTTCGGCGTCGTCACACTTGACGTCGTCAGCCGCCAGCGCGACTTGGCCATTCGATCGGCGCTAGGCGCCTCCCCGCGCGCACTTCTTCGGTCGGTACTGGTTCCCGCCATGACGCGAACGCTGGCGGGTCTGACGATCGGCGGATTCGGCGCGGCGATGGGCACGCGCGCGATCCACGGACTCCCGTTCGGCGTGGCGGCCTCCGACACCATCACGTGGATCGGTGTCTTCGTGATCGTCGGCGTCGTTGTCGGCGCGGCAGCTTACCTGCCCGCTCGACGCGCGGCCGAGTCCAATCCCCTTCTTCTCTTACGAAAGGGCTGACGTTTCACGCTACTCCGCTGCTTCCACGATCGCGTGCGGCGCTGAGCGCCCGCTGTTGGACCACATCCGGCCGACAACTCCAGTTGCCGGCACGACTCCAGTTGCTTTCCCAAATATGACGCGATAGAGTCTCGCCGTTCCGGTTGGCAAGCCAAATGAGCCCCACACGCACGGACAAGACCGACGTCTGGCAGGGCACGCTGTCGCTGATGGTGCTGAAGACGCTCGAGGCGATGGGCCCGCTGCACGGCTTCGGCATCGCCCGGCGCATCGAGCAGACCAGCGGCCACCGGCTCGTGCTCAACCCCGGCACGCTGTATCCGACGCTGCTGAAGCTCGAGCAGGAAGGCTACGTCGCGTCGGCGTGGGGCACGTCCGAGAACAATCGCCGCGCGCGGTTCTACCGGTTGACGCGCCCCGGCCGCGGCCAGATCGCGCGCGAGACCCGTGAGTGGCAGACGACGACGGACATCCTCGCGCAGTTTCTCGAGCCCAAGAGGGCACGATGATCCGGCGGCTGCGGGCGTGGGCCCTTCGGTTGGCGTCATTCGCCGGCGTCGGACGCAGCGATCGCGACATCGACGAAGAACTCGCCACCCATCGCGCGCTGCTCGAGGCCAACTACCGCCGATCGGGCCTGAGCGACAGCGCCGCGCGGCGAGCGGCAGCCGCGGCGTTCGGTCCCATCACGCTCGCCGCTGCGGCCTATCGCGATCGACGCGGCATCCGGCCGATCGAGGATCTCGTCGATGATCTCTTCGAGACATCGCGGTCGCTCGTCCGTTCGCGGTCACGCGTGCGACACACGCTATCCGTCATCGCGCTGTTGAGCGTCTGCCTGACGATCGGCTCCTGCATTTTTGCCGTCGTCGACGGCCTGCTGCTCAAGCCGCTCCCCGTTCGCAATCCCAGTCGCCTCTTCATTGCCGGTCCGCCGAATCGACTCGATCCCTCACGGCCTGACTCGGTCGATCTCGAGGATCTCGACGTCCTTGCGCACACGCCGGGTGTTGACGACGTCCTCGCGTACGACTTCGCACCGGACCGCGACAAGAACCAGACTCGTCCCGATCGCGAGCGGCATGTCTCCGCGAGCTTCTTCTCGACGCTCGGCGTCACGCCCCTGCTCGGCCGTGCTCTTGGAGCTGACGACGCCGGCAGCTCACCGAGGGCTGTGGTCATCGGGTACGGACTCTGGCGATCGGCGCTCGGAGGCGATCCTGGCGTCATCGGTCGCGTCGTGTCCATTGGCGACGCGCGGGTGCTCGTGCGCGGCGTGATGCCGCGCGGCTTCGATTTTCCCCGGGCGACAACGATCTGGTCGCTGGCACCTCTGACAAACCGCAGGCCGAACGGCATGCGGATGCGGTCGATGGCGGCGGTCGTACGCCTCGCTCCCGGCACCACATCAGATACGCTGCGCCTCTCGGACAATCGCGTTGTCGCCGTTCCGCTGGCGCAATATCTCCGGCCGCGCGACGCGTGGTCCATTTTGCCTATTTCGATCGCGGCGCTGTTCATGGTCGTGATGGGCCTCATCCACCTCTTCGTCGCCCAGACGACGCATGCGATCGCGCGCGCGAAGGAGACGGCGATTCGCATCGCGCTCGGGTCGGGCTGGGCACGCATCGCGCGGCAATCGCTCTGCGAGAACGCGTGGTTCACGATTGCGGCCGTTGGCATTGCGGCGACCATGGCTCCCGCGACGCTGGCACTGCTCATCCGGCTGCTGCCGGCCGAGCTCACGTTCGGCCAACCCATCGCGATCGATCGCCGCGTATGGGCCGTCGCAGGCGCGATTGCGCTGGCAACACTTGCCGCGTTGACGATCGCGTCGCTCGCGGCGATCCGTCGTGCGACGCTGACGGATCTGCTTCGTGGCCGTCTGACGCGAGCGCGCCTTGCCGTTGGTCCGCGCGTACAGACGGTCGTGCTCGCCGTGCAAGTCGCCGTCGTGACGAGCCTCGTCTACGTCGGCACGCTGGCGCTCCACAGCTTCTCGCTCGCCGATCGCGCGAGCCTCGGTGTCGAGACCGACGGCCTGGTCGCCGTCGAGTGGAGCGGCGACCTTCGTCGAGACGCATCGTCCTCGACAGGGGCTGTGCGCGGGCTCGCCGCGCGCGTGCAGCAGGTGCCGGACGTCGTCGCGGTGGCGCACGGCCCATCGCCACTCGAGCCGAACCGCCTGATCCTGCAGCTCTCGGCGACGCCCCTTCGCTCCGTTGCCGACGCTCGAGCGATGCCGCTTGTCGATATTCGCGGCGTCTCCGCCAACTACTTCCGTACCGCGGGCATTCCGCTGATCGACGGGCGCGCGTTCGACTCGAGCGACGAGGAACGCGACGTCGCGATCGTCAGCCATGCGTTCGCGACGCATTTCTTTCCGAACGTCTCGCCGATCGGCCGCTCGCTCTACGACGGCGCGCCGCGGCCGCTGCAGATCGTCGGTGTCGCCGGCGACATTCGCGTCATGGGCCCGGAAGCCCCGCCGCGAGCGCTGGTCTACTTGCCATCGGGCGCCGCCGTTGGGAAAGGCCTGATCGTCAGACTTCGTCCTGATGCGCCGTTGGCGCGACTCACGGACATCGGCGCAATCGCTCGAAACGCTGTCGCCGACGCCAGGACGGTCACGGTCGTCGACGTCGCGCAGCAGCGCGATCGCCTGCTCGACGGACAACGAGCGCGCGCGACGCTGCTCGGCGTGCTCGGCATCGTTGGCTTCGGTCTCGGTCTCGCCGGCGTGCTCGCCATGGCCGGTGACTCCGTTCAACGAGGATTGCGTGACGCGGCGATTCGTCTCGCGCTCGGCGCGCGGCCGTCCCGCGTCGTGCGCCATCTGATCGCACGCGTGCTGCTGGCGGTCGGGGCTGGATTGATTGTCGGCATCGCCGGTGGGCTTGGGGCCGCGCAATGGGCGGCCAGCATCTTCTACGGCGTGCACGCCAGCGATCCGATAGCGCTCGCCGCCGTCGCCGCGCTCGTTGCCGGCGGTGCGGCGTTCGCGACCCTCATCCCCGCGCGGCGAGCGGCACGCATAAACGTCGCGGGACTTCTCAACGACGAATAAGGCGTCAGCTGGCGACCGCCGGACGATTGGCAAAGACGTCGGGACGCGCAATCATAGGCGCGACGATCGGCGCTCGCTACACTCAGGAGTCGCCTCGACGACCACGATCTCCCAGGAGTGTGAACATGACAGGACCATCCGCACCGCCCAATCCGCCCGCCGCCGATCTCGACGCCATCAAGACGAAACAGCGTGCGACGTGGGCCTCCGGCAACTACGCGATCATCGGCACGACGCTGCAGATCGTCGGCGAGTCGTTGTGCGAGGCAGCCGATCTGCGGGCGGGATCCAAAGTGCTCGACGTCGCGGCCGGTAATGGCAACTGCTCGCTTGCCGCGGCACGCCGGTGGTGCGACGTGACGTCGACCGACTACGTCCCGGCGTTGCTCGAAGAAGGACGCCGCCGCGCCGAGGCCGATCACCTGCCAATCCGGTTTCAAGAAGCCGACGCCGAGCGGTTGCCGTTCGACGATGGGAGCTTCGACGCCGTGCTGTCGTCGTTCGGCATCATGTTCGCGCCGAATCACGCACGCGTCGCGAGCGAGCTCGCGCGCGTCTGTCGATCGAACGGCCGTATCGGTCTCGCGAATTGGACGCCCAACGGCTTCGTCGGACGTCTCTTTGCCGTCGTCGGACGCCACGTGCCGCCGCCCGCCGGACTGACGCCGCCGGCGCGATGGGGCACGACGGATCATCTTCAGGAGCTATTCGGCTCGTCCGCGTCGGCGATCCACGCGAACGCGCGCATGTTCATGTTCCGCTATCGAACGCCGGCGCACTGGATCGAGGTGTTTCGTGACTGGTACGGCCCCGTGCACAAAGCCTTCGCGAGCCTTCCCGCCGACGGCCAAGCTGCGCTCGAACGAGATCTGCTCGAATTGATCGCGGCCTTCAACATCAGCGGCGACTCGACGATGGTGGTACCGGGCGAATATCTCGAGGTGGTCATCGTCAAGAAGTAAGATCCGCACATCGGCATGAGAGTCGCGTCGATCGGTGTCCGCACGGCGACCGCGCTCCTGGCGCTCATCGCGATCGTCGTGCAGCTCGTGGATCTCGCGCGTCGCGGCGTGCTCAATCCGGTCAACTACGTCAGCTACTTCACGATTCAGAGCAACCTGATCGGCGCGTCGGCGCTCATGGCCGGCGCGTCGATGGCGTTGCGGCACCGGACGAATGCGCGGCTCGAGCGCCTGCGTGGCGCGTCGGTCGTGTATCTGACGACGACGTTCGTCGTGTTTGCGCTGCTGTTGTCCGGCACCGACGTGGACACCGCGATTCCGTGGGTCGACACGGTCCTTCACAAGATCGTGCCGATCGTCGTCGCCGCAGACTGGATCATCGATCCACCCGCGACGCACATCTCAATCGTTCGAAGCCTGCAGTGGCTGATCTATCCGCTGATCTGGCTCGCCTACACCGTTCTGCGTGGACGCGCGACAGGCTGGTATCCGTATCCCTTCCTCAATCCCGCCAACGGCGGCATGGCTCGCGTGACCAGCACGATTGCCGCAATCGTCGCGTTCGGCGCGATACTGTGCGCGATCGTTGCGGCCTCTGGACGTCCGCGTGGAACCCATCGTCCCGCACCATCGTCTTAGGCGTGACCATCCCGTCATTCTGGAGGCCCTATGAGAGCGCTCGCCCTGTTCGTCCTCGCCGGTGCGCTGTCTTCCGCGCCAGCCGCTGCACAAACCTACACGCCGTCGAGCGATCCCGTGAGCGACGCCGTGCGACAAGTCCTCACGAACGAATCGAAGAACATCAGCGCTGCGGCGAAGCTGATGCCCGCGGACAAATACGCGTTCCATCCGACACCGCCGCAGATGACCTTCGGCCAGATCATGGCGCACATCGCGCAGACGAACGCCGCGCTGTGCGGAGGCATTGGCGATCTCGCGGCGCCCGAGTGGATGACCGTCGCCGAGAGCGCTGACAAGGACACGCTCGTTGCCGCCATCGACAAGTCATTCGAGTACTGCACGCAGGCGCTCGCCAAGGTGAAGGACACGCAGCTCGCAGATGAGGTCACGATCTTTGGGCGACGAACCGGACGATCGCGAGCGTTTGCGATGGTGACGATCGCAACCGACTGGACCGATCACTACTCGACGGCGGCGTCGTACCTGCGGCTCAACGGCATCCTGCCGCCGACGGCGCAGCCGAAGCCATAAGGGACGCGTTGCGAAATCGAAGGCCCGGCGGCAACGCGCCCGTCAACTTCGAACGTCGAAGTTTGAACTTCGAAATTTAAGACCTCGCAGCTCCGTGAAGTCGGCTCGGGCTCAGTCCGACGCCGGCGTTGCCGGCTCGTCGCTCGCCCACTCGAGCAGATCGCCGGGCTGGCACTTGAGCTCGCGACACAGCGCTTCGAGCGTCGAGAAGCGGATGGCGCGCGCCTTGTTCGTCTTCAGAATCGACAGATTGGCGAGCGTGATGCCGATGCGATCGGCGAGATCCGTCAGCGTGAGCCGGCGATCGAGCAGCAGATGATCGAGCTTGACGCGAATGGCCATCGGCGCCTCACACGGTCAGCGACTGCTCTTCCTCGAGCCGCGCACCGGCCCTGAAGACCTCGGCGATGACGAAGATGATCAGGCCGGCGATCAACGCCGAGACGTCGAGGCGGGGCCACGCGTCGAAGCGCAGCCGATCGGCGACGAAGTGTCTCGAGATGTACGCATTGCCAGCCAGCTCGAAGGCGATGCGCAGGATCTCTCCCGCGAAGATCGCATAGCCAATGCGGCGAATGCGCGTCGCGTTGGCCGCAACGAACGGGTGACCGTCGCGCAGCGTCCGAAACACGGCGCGGAGTTGCGCGAGGATCCACGCCCCCCACGCGAGCACCACGACCACCGACAACGCGACGGCCGCAAGAAATACTCCGCTCGGCGGCGGGAACGTCAGCAGCCCCTCACCGCGCGCCTGTTCAACGCTCGCGTGCGCGACACCGAGCGACGGCGCCGCGATCGACACATCGTGCAGATCGAGCGAGAACGACGCGGGGATGTCCATCGACACGTTGGTCTCGCTGCGTACGTCCCACACCAGCGGCAGGAGCGCAAGACAAAGAAACATCGCCATCGCGATCAACGTGCCATACCAGCCGATGTCGATCACAATCGCCAGCACCGACGAGACCGAGCGGCGTCCGATAGCCTTCATGACTGCGCCTCCGATTGATCGGCCGTTGCGCGCGTGCGTCGCGCGGCCAGCCGCACCAGGTAGATGCCTCGCCACGTCGCCCCCGCCCACGCGATCGTCACCATCGCGCCGGCGACGTACGGATGAGCATGCAGCGCGATGCCGAGCCCAGTGCCCGACAGGGCCGTCGCCGCGACGGCCAACGTCAACGGCAGATGGCAGGGACAGAAGAGAAATGCCCCGAACACCCAGGTGAGACCGCGGTTCTCCATCTGCCTCGGCGTCGGGCCAATCGCGCA
>DASZVJ010000198.1:0-13270 GCA_035547155.1 Vicinamibacterales bacterium | reverse complement strand
GCCGGCGTCGGGAAGCGCGCGGATGAAGCGCGCAATCGCCGCGCCCAACTGTTCTTGCGGATCGCGGATCTGGCTCGCGACGTCCGCGGTCAACAGCACGCGATCGCCCGCGCTGCGCGCGCGCAGGTCGAAGCGCAGCGTGTCGAACAGCCGGCGTGCTGCGGCGTGGATGTCGGCCAGCGCGTCGCTTGCGGCCGCGCTCTCCCGCGGTCCCAGCGAACCGAGCGCCGCCGCCGCATCGCGCGCGAACTCGTCGAGGCGATGCGTGCCGAGCGCAATGCCGAAGTACTGCGTCGCGACGTCCTCCAACTGGTGCGCTTCGTCGATGACGAGCAGATCGCTCTCCGGGATCACTTCGCCGTACTCGCCTTGGCGCACCGACGCGTCGGCGCACAGCAGGTGGTGATTGACGATGACCAGCTCGGACTCGGCCGCGCGGTCGCGCATCTTCGTGATGAAGCACTCTCGGTACGCAGGGCAGTCGCGGCCCAGGCACTGATCGCTCGTCGCCGTCAGCTCCGTCCACAGCGGCAGGTCGTCCGGCAGGTCGTCGATTTCCGCGCGATCGCCGGTCTCGGTCACCGATGTCCACTCCGTGATGTGCGTGAGCCAGCGCTGATCGCTCGGCGACAGCCCGGCGGCGGCTTCCGAGAGCCGTGCGAAGCGATGCAGGCAGAGATAGTTCGCGCGGCCTTTCATGTACGTCGCGCGGATTGGCCGTCCGAACACACGCGCGAGCGCCGGGACGTCCTTGTAGAAGATCTGATCCTGGAGATTGCGCGTGCCTGTCGAGATCAGCACGCGTCGGCCCGTGAGCACGGCCGGGATGAGGTAGGCCAGCGTCTTGCCCGTGCCCGTGCCGGCTTCGGCCAGGAGGACGCCGCCCTCGCGGAACGTGCGCGCAATGCGGCGTGCGAGCTCGCGCTGGCCGTCGCGCGGCTCGAAGCCGTCGAGGCGCGACGCGAGCGGTCCGCGATCGGGATCGAAGATCGCCGCGACGCGATCGTCTAGTGCGCCAGCGTCGGGTACAGCGGGAACTTCCGGCACAGCGCCTCGACGTCGCGGCGCACGCCCGCCAGCACGGCGTCATCGTCCGGCGCCGCGAGCGCGCGCGCGATGAGCGTCGCGATGGCGTCCATCTCGGGCTCGCGCAGACCGCGCGTCGTGACGGCGGGCGTGCCGACGCGGATGCCGCTCGCGACGAGCGGCGGGTTCGTGTCGAACGGGATGGCGTTCTTGTTGACGGTGATGCCGGCACGTCCGAGCGCGGCTTCCGCGACCTTGCCGGTGAGGCCGCGCGAGAAGACGTCGACGAGCATCAGGTGGTTGTCGGTCCCGCCGCTCACGAGCCGGAAGCCGGCGGCTGCGAGGCCGGACGCCAGTCGAGCCGCGTTCTTCACGATCTGCTGCTGATAGGTGCGGAACGCCGGCGTCAGTGCTTCCTTGAAGCACACGGCCTTCGCCGCGATGATGTGCATCAACGGACCGCCCTGCACACCAGGAAACACCGCGCGATCGAGATCCTTCGCGAACTGGGCGCGGCACAGGATCATGCCGCCACGTGGGCCCCGCAGCGTCTTGTGCGTCGTCGTCGTGACGAAGTCCGAGTGCGGCACCGGGCTCGGATGCTCGCCGGCCGCGACGAGTCCGGCGATGTGCGCCATGTCGGTCATCACGAGCGCGCCGACGTCCTTGGCGACCGCACTGATGCGCGCGAAGTCGATCTGTCTCGGATACGCGCTGGCGCCGATGACGACCATGCGCGGCTTGTGCTCGCGCGCGAGACGATCGATCTCGTCGTAGTCAATCCGCTCGTCGGTCTGGCGCACGCCGTACGGCACGATGTGAAAGTACTTGCCCGAGAAGTTGAGCGGATGGCCGTGCGTCAGATGGCCGCCGTGCGCGAGGTTCATGCCGAGGATCGTGTCGCCCGGCTTGAGCATGGCCATGTAGACGGCCATGTTCGCCTGCGCGCCCGAATGCGGCTGCACGTTGACGTGATCGGCCCCGAACAACTGCTTCGCGCGATCGATCGCCAGCGACTCGGCCACGTCGACGAACTCGCAGCCGCCGTAGTACCGCTTGCCCGGATAGCCTTCCGCGTACTTGTTCGTCAGCACGCTCCCGGCCGCTTCGAGCACGGCCGGACTGACGAAGTTCTCGGAGGCGATGAGCTCGAGGCCTTCTTCCTGACGGTTCAACTCGTGGCGGATGGCGTCTGCGATTTCGGGATCGATCTGCGCGAGATTGCTCATCGGGAAGCCTGACTCTCCATGACGGTGATTTTGTCGATGCGCCGCTGGTGACGGCCGCCGCCGAACGGCGTGTCGAGGAACGTCTCGACGAGGCGGTGCGCCACTTCCGGCGTCGTCACGCGCGCGCCGAGCGCGAGCACGTTCGCGTCGTTGTGCTCGCGGCTGAGCGCGGCCGTGAAGTCGTCGACGACTGGCGCGGCACGGATGCCGGCCACCTTGTTCGCGGCGATCGCCATGCCGATCCCCGTGCCGCACACGAGGATGCCGCGCGCGTATTCACCGCTCGCGACGGCGTTGGCGACGCGCAACGCATAGTCGGGATAGTCCACCGATTCGGTGGAGTTGGTGCCGAAGTCCGTGTAGGCGAGGCCGCGTTCGTCGAGCTGTCGCTTGATGTGTTCCTTCAAGGCGACGCCGGCGTGGTCGGCGCCGAGCGCGATGCGCATGCGGGAAATGATAGCTGAAAACGTACTATAGGCGCATGGCGACGCCGAGCGCAGTCGTGTCCCGCCGTGGCGTGGATCGCATCCGCGCGGGACATCCGTGGATTTTCCGCACCGACGTCGTCGACGTCGTCGCCGAGCCCGGCGATCTCGTGCGCGTGACGACCGAGCGCGGACGGCCGCTCGGCTGGGCGACGTTCAGCAGCGCGTCGCAGATCACGCTGCGGCTCGTGTCGCAGGACATCGGCGAGCTCCCGGCGCTGTCCTCGTGGCTCGCGGGCCGCGTCATGGCGGCGGCGGCGTACCGCGACGGGCTCGACATCGACGGCACGGCCTGGCGCGTCGTCCACGGCGAGTCCGACGGCTTGCCCGCGACGATCGTCGATCGCTACGGCAGCGACGAGGGCGTGTATTTCGTCGTGCAGACCCTGTCGCAGGCGGCCGAGCGATGGCTGCCGAGGCTTGTCGAGATTCTCGTCGAACGCTTCGGCCCGCGCGGCATTGTCGTCCGCAACGATCCGAAGGTGCGGCAGCTGGAAGGGCTCGAATCACACGTCGGCGTGCTCCACGGCGATGTGCCGGATCACGTCGTCGTGCGCGAAGGCCGCGTCGCGTATCGCGTCGATCTGCGCGGCGGCCAGAAGACGGGGCTGTTCCTCGATCAACGCGAGAACCATCGCATGGCCGCCGGCTACGCGCGCGGCGAGGTGCTCGACGCGTTCACCTACAACGGCGGGTTCGCGCTGCAGATGGCGGGGGGCGCCGAGCGCGTGCTCGCGCTGGACTCGTCGGCCGCTGCGGTCGAGACGACGCGCGAGAACGCGCGCGCCAACGGGCTCACAAACGTCGAGGTGCACGAGGCCAACGTCTTCGATGAGCTGCGCGAGCTCGAGGTGAGCGGCGCGCGCTTCGACACGATCGCGCTCGATCCGCCGGCGTTCGCGAAGAACAAGGCGTCGGTGACGCGCGCGCTGGCCGGCTACAAGGAAATCAACCTGCGCGCGCTGCGGCTGCTGCGGCCGGGCGGACATCTGATCACGTGCAGCTGCTCGTACAACGTCGACGAGCCGTTGTTCGTCTCGGTGCTGCAGGAGGCCGCGGCCGACGCGCGCGTGTCGGCGTGGATCGTCGAAAAGCGCGCGCAGGCACGCGATCATCCGTGGCTGCTGACCGTGCCTGAAACGCACTATCTCAAGTGCGTCGTCCTGCGGCGCGTCTAGCCGGTCTCCACGTTTCGTGACATAGTACAAACGCCGCCAGGGGCATCTACCGTGACGGGCTTTCGGCCCGCTTCGGCGAGATTGAGACCGTACCCTTGGAACCTGACCCGGTTGAGACCGGCGGAGGGAGCGCGGCATGCGCTGCACACCTTTCGCCGCTCGAGGACTTCCGCATGAGCGCGCACGAATACGTTCCTCTCACCGACACCGATTTCGCCAACGCTTTTCCTGGATCGCGACGCGTCCACGTCGACGGCGGGCAGGGCGTGCGCGTGCCGATGCGCGAGATCGCGTTGTCGGGTGGCCAGCCGCCGCTGCGCGTCTACGACACGAGCGGACCGCGGATCGCCGACGTGCGTGAGGGCGCGCCGGCGCTGCGTGCGGAGTGGATCCGCCGCCGCGGCGACGTCGTCGACACGCGCCAGAGCGGCGCGCGGCCGATTCTGCGCGCCGCGCCCGGGCGCATCGTCACGCAGCTCCACTACGCGCGGCGCGGCGAGGTCACGCCGGAGATGGAGTTCATCGCCGTGCGCGAAGGCCTGCCGGCGGAGTTCGTGCGATCGGAGGTCGCGCGCGGGCGCGCGATCATCCCGTCGAACGTGAATCATCCGGAGCTCGAGCCGATGATCATCGGCCGCAACTTCCTGGTGAAGATCAACGCGAACATCGGCAACTCGGCCGTGGGCTCGTCGATCGCCGAGGAAGTCGACAAGCTGCGCTGGGCGACGCTGTGGGGCGCGGACACGGTGATGGATTTGTCGACCGGCAAGGACATCCACGAGACGCGTGAGTGGATCCTGCGCAACGCGCCGGTGCCGATCGGCACGGTGCCGATCTACCAGGCGCTCGAGAAAGTCGGCGGCCGGCCGGAAGAGCTGACGTGGGAGATCTATCGCGACACGCTCATCGAGCAGGCCGAGCAGGGCGTCGACTATTTCACCGTGCACGCCGGTGTGCTCCTGCGCTACGTGCCGCTCACGGCCCGTCGCGTGACCGGCATCGTCTCGCGCGGCGGCTCGATCCTGGCGAAATGGTGCCTGGCGCATCACCAGGAGAACTTCACCTACACGCACTTCCGCGAGATCTGCGAAATCATGAAGGCCTACGACGTCGCGTTCTCGCTTGGCGACGGTCTGCGGCCCGGCTCGATCGCCGACGCCAACGACGAACCGCAGCTGTCCGAGCTGCGCACGCAGGGCGAGCTCACGAAGATCGCGTGGGAGTACGACGTCCAGGTCATGAACGAAGGGCCCGGACACGTGCCGATGCACCTGATCCGCGAGAACATGGAAAAGCAGCTCGAGTGGTGCGACGAAGCGCCGTTCTACACGCTCGGGCCGCTGACCACGGACATCGCGCCGGGCTACGACCACATCACCTCGGCGATCGGCGCCGCGATGATCGGCTGGTACGGCACTGCGATGCTCTGCTACGTCACGCCGAAGGAGCACCTCGGTCTGCCGAATCGCGAAGACGTCAAGGCCGGCGTCATCGCGTACAAGATCGCCGCGCACGCCGCCGATCTCGCCAAGGGGCATCCGCGCGCCCAGGCGTGGGACGATGCGCTGTCGAAGGCGCGGTTCGAGTTCCGCTGGGAAGATCAGTTCAATTTGGCGCTGGATCCCGTGACGGCGCGCGCGTTCCACGACGAGACGCTGCCGGCCCACGGCGCGAAGATCGCGCACTTCTGCTCGATGTGTGGACCGAAGTTCTGCAGCATGGAGATCACGCAGCAGATTCGCGATTTCGCGCAGGCCCAGGGGCTATCGGTCGAACAGGCCGTCGAAGTCGGCCTCGCCGACAAGGCAGAGGAGTTCAGAACGTCGCAGGGGGAGAGCTAGACCAAGTTCGAAGTTTTGGAAACGCTCTCGAGCCCGCTCTACTTCCCAGGCCCTGGCGGCACGATCTGGATGATCGTCCGGTAGCGCTTTTCCGACGTCCCGTTCACGAAGAGATATCCGGGCGAGTTCTCCGAGAAATAGTCCTTCACGACAATGCTCGGCGGGTAGGCCATGTTGTCCTGGAAGCGGCCGAGATCGAATTGCCACATCCCGGGCGTCTTGTACAACTCGCGCCCGCCGTTCTTCAGCGCGGTCCGGTAATACGCGACGAGATCGGCGTACGGCAGATTCGTGCCGTAGAGGTAGTAGCGCTGTCCCGCTCCCGCATCGAAGCTCTCGAGATATTCCGCCGTCGGATATACCGGCACCGTGCTCGGCAGCACGGGCGCCTGTGAACCGCGATCGGCCGCCGGTGTTTCCGCCGGCTGTCGTTCTTGCGCCGGTGCCGTGGTCACGGGCGGCGCTTGCGTCGTTGGCTGGCTGCCGCGTCCGGCTGTTGCGGGCGGCGGGGCCGACGGCGAGCTCGGCGTGCTGCTGCCCGGAAACGGCCTCGGCACAGGGACGGTCTGCGCCTGGAGCGCGGACGTCGCGAACAGAGCGAGGACGAGACCGGCGGCAGGCGTGATCCGGCGATACGCAACTCTCATGGCGTCAACATTATAGGACTGCATTTCGGCGCGTCTGGCCGGCCGGAACTCGCGGCAGACGTGCCGCGTCCTAGAGAGTGTTCGACCGCATGCCATAATCGAATCAGCGGAACACAAGGACACGAAATATGTCGAGTGGAGTGAAGACCACGCTGTTGCTCGCGGGATTGAGCGCGCTGTTCATCGCGATCGGCGGCGCGTTGGGCGGGCAGGCGGGCCTCGTGATCGCGTTCGTCTTTGCCGCCGTGATGAACATCGGCAGCTACTGGTTCTCCGACGCGATCGTGCTTCGGATGTACAAGGCGACGGAAGTCGGTGCGGACCATCCGTTGTACCGCGTGACGGCGCGGCTCGCGCAGAAAGCGGGCCTGCCGATGCCGAAGGTCTACGTGATTCCGGATATGTCGCCGAACGCGTTTGCGACGGGACGGAACCCGGAGCATGCGGCCGTCGCGGCCACGGAAGGCATTCTGCGGCTGCTCTCGGAACCCGAGCTCGAGGGCGTGATCGCACATGAGCTCTCGCACGTGAAGCACCGCGACATCCTGATCAGCAGCGTCGCGGCGACGATTGCGGCCGCGATCATGATGCTCGCGAACATGGCGCAGTACGCGGCGATGTTCGCAGGGTTCAACGATCGCGACGACCGCCGGGGCGGCGTCAACCCGCTGGCGCTGCTCGTGACGGCGCTGCTGGCGCCGCTGGCCGCGACGCTCATCCGCGCCGCGATCTCGCGCCAGCGCGAGTTCGCCGCCGACCGCAGCGGCGCCGAGCTGGCCGGCTCGCCGATGGGCCTGGCGCAGGCGCTCCGGCGCATCGACGCCGGCGCGCATCAGGTGCCGCTCGACGCGAATCCGGCGACCGCGCACATGTTCATCATGCAGCCGTTCTCGACGCAGGGACTGATGGGCTTGTTCTCCTCGCATCCGCCGACCGAGGCACGCATCCAGGCGCTGCTCGGCGCGCGGGCGAGCCTCGTGCGCTGAACCGGCGCGAATCGCATCATCTGACAACGGCCGGACGCTGACTCAGCGTCCGGCCGTTGCTGTCTTGGCGCGCTCGATCGACGCGTGGACGGCGTCGACGTACGACTGCGAGGCGCGCGTGCCCCCGTACAGCCGTTGATAGCCGTCGAGCAGCGACGGATATTCGCGCGCGATGAAGTCGAAGAAGAACTCGCGCACGCCAGGATCGAGCCGTCCGACCGACGCGCCGACAAGGCGGATGCCGGCCGTGCGGATCGCGGCGATTGTCCGTTCGACGCTCGCGCGCGACGTCGTGAGGCCCGGCATCAGCGGCATCATCAGCACGCCGGTCTCGATGCCCGCCGCCTGCAGCCGCTGCGCCGCGCGCAGGCGCTGGCCCGGCGGAGCGACACCTGGCTCGAGCCGCGCGCACAGGGCCTCGTCGACGCTCGGGATGCTGAGAAACACCTGGCAGCGCGCGCCGGCCGACGCGCGCGTCAGGACGTCCACGTCGCGGACGACCATCGGTCCCTTCGTCACGATCGAGAACGGCGTCCGCGTGCGCGCGAGCACGTCGATCGCGCGGCGCGTGATCTGATAGTGCCCCTCGATCGGCTGATAGGGATCGGTCGCGGTGCCGATCGCGACCGTCTCGTGCGTCCACGTTCGTCGTTCCAGCTCGTGCGCGAGGCGCTCCGGCAGATTCGTCTTCACGAAGATGATCGACGAGAAGTCGTCGCCGGCACCGAGCTCGAGATGCCGCTGGTACTTGCGCGCGTAGCAGTACTGACAGGCGTGCGTGCAGCCGCGATAGGGATTGAGCGCCCATCGGAACGGCATGCCCTTGGTCTGCGTCAGCGCGGATTTGACCGTGATCTCCTGGTAGCGCGCGTCATCCGCGCGGCGGACCGCCTCGGACAGTCCTTCGAGGCCCGAGAGCCGCACGAGATCGGCGACATCACGCAGCGTCGGCCGCGTCGGCGCGAGCTCGGGAAACAGCGCGAGTTGGCTGGATTTCATGAGCTTTCGCCTTTTGTTCTCTCAGGAAATCCCAGCCGGAATCAAGCGCGCATCATCCTGTCTGAAACAGAGCGCAAGCGACGACCGCGAGCGCGGCCCCGAGACCGGTCGCCACGAAGTTGACGCCGTCGTTGTCGAGCCAGCCGCGCCGCTCGAGTGTGACGGCGAGGATGCCTTCGAGCAGCGATGCGACGACTGACGCGAGGGCGACGCTCGCGACGGCGCGCGCGTTGAGGAGCGCCAGTGCGGCCGCGGCCCCGGAGAGTGCGAACGACGACAGCATCCCGGCCATCGTGCCGGTCATGGAGACAGCACCGTCGGTTCCTGGCGGCACGCGGCGGTCCGTCCAGATCACGCGTGTCGTGCGGCCCCACGCCTTGCCGATCTCGCTGGCGACCGAGTCGCTGCCAGCCGTGATGAGCGCGGCCGCGAGCATCATGCGCGGCGTCGGTGCGGCGGGATCCGCGGCGATTAGCAGCGCGGCGATGGCCGCGACGGCCGTGTTTGCCACGATCCCACCGGCGCCGCGGCGGCCTCGCTTCGGTTCGGCAATGCCCATCGCGCTCTTGCGCGAGGCGCCGAGCTTCGTCGCGATCGTCGTGACGAGGAACGTCGAGCCGAGCAGCCACCAGGCCGGCCATCCCGCGCACGCCAGGATGAGCACGCCGACGAGCGCGCCAGCGATGGCACCCGAGATCGAGACGCCGCCAATCGCCCACGCCCCGATCGCACACGGCAGCGTCCACGCGAGCGCCGCGAGTGCGCCGTGCGTGAGAACCGGCGTCGCGTGAGCCAGCGCGAAAGGCTCGCGCCATGCCGTGGCGAGAAGGACCGCGGTAACGAGGACGGGAAGCGACACGCGCGGGCGCACGGGCCGTCCGCTATCGATTGGCGCGCACCTCGGCGCGCCACCATTCGAGCGTGTCACGAAGCGTCGTGTCGATCGGAATGTGCGGCGACCAGCCGATCTCCGATCGCATGCGCGTGGCATCGCCGACGACGATGGGGACGTCGTTCGGACGCAGACGCGCCAGGTCGGTTGCTCTCTCGACCGACACCGTGGCCAGCCCCAGCAACGCATCGAGGACGTCGCCCATGCGATGTGCGATCCCGCTGCAGACGTTGTACGCGCGTCCGGTCGCGCCGCTCGCCATCAGGCGGACGTAGGCATCGACGACGTCGCGCACGTCGCTGAGATCGCGACGCGGCTCCAGGTTGCCGACGCGCATCAGCGGCGCGTCGAGCCCGGCTTCGATGCGCGCGATTTGCCGCGCGAAGCTCGCAATCGCGAAGCCCGCCGTCTGCCGCGGCCCGATGTGATTGAACGGCCGCGCGATGACCACATCGAGACCGTCAGCGGCGGCACGTCTCGCGAGCTCGTCCTGGGCGAGCTTCGTCAGCCCGTACGGTGTGGACGGCTGCAGCCGGCTTTCTTCGTCGAGCGCCTGTTCGCGCGTTTCGTAGACCTGCGCGGACGTGACGACGAGCACGCGGCACGGCGCGCCGGCGAGCCGGACAGCCTCCAGCAGATAGTGCGTGCCGAGCGCGTTGATCTGCAGGTGTGGCACCGCGTTCGTCCACGACGTCTCGACGCTCGGCGCGCCGGCGAGGTGATAGATCTGCGCCGGCTTGACGTCCGCGATCGCTGCCGAGACGCTATCGCGATCGGTCAGCTCGACCCCGCGCCACTGGACGCCGGCGCGCGCCGGCGCGGGCGCGTCCGGACGATACCAGCCGACAATCGTCGCGCCGTCATTGCTCAGGCGATCGAGCAAGTGGCTGCCGGCGAAGCCGGCCGCACCAGTGATGAGGATCGTCTTATCGCGCGGAGCTGCCACCGAAGGATCCGAGAGGATTGGCGAACGAGCCGATGCCGGCGAGCGTGAACGAGATCCCGAGCCGCCGATCGGAGGGGATCGACAGGAGCGGCGTCGTGATCGTCTGCCAGTCGACCGAGATGCCGCAGCACTGGCTGTTGTAATAGACCATGACGCGCTGCTGCAGGAACGACGCGTCCTTCACGTCGAAATAGAAGATGTACGAGCCGCCGATGTGGTTGTCCCGCGTCTTGATGGCGGTCGACGCGTTCAGATAGTGGTCGGCGAGCGCTTCGGGATAGTCCGGCGATCCCTCGATCGCCTCGCGCTTCGTCCATCCGGCCGTCACCTGCACATGGCTCGAGTCGAGCGTCCCGGACGCGTTCAGCGTCTGGATGGCGCGATATTTCGGATCGATGGACATCTGGAACTGCGCCGACGCCGTGTCGGTGGGACGCGAGTTCACGCGGAGCTGCAGCGCCGAGAACGGGCTCGGCGCGCTCGTCGTCGAGCCGGTCTGATACGCGGCGTCGTAGACCGACGCCAGCGCGTTGCTGTAGTAGGTCTGCGCCAGATCGACCGACAGAATCTCGCGGATGACGCTCGAGGATCCGGGCGCTGCGTCCGATGTCTTGCGCCGTGCGAGCAGCCGGTTCGTCAGCTGGTACTGAATGCTCGTCGTGCCGCCGACGATGCCGTCCACCGCGTAGTCGTTGACGATGACGCGGTCGAAGTCTGCGAACGGCGTCGTGCGCGTGATGCTGAAGCTGGGCTCGATGACGTGCTTGAAGCGCTCGGCGTATCCGTTGTTCGGCGTCTGGAACACGCGCGAGAACACCGGGCCGGTGACCTGCGCCGTCATCTGGAAGAGCTGGCGGTTCATCGCGACCGGCACGACCTGCTGCGTGAGCGGATCCAGGGTCTCGAGCCAGCGCGTGATCCGCCACGACGCGGTGCCGGTCGCGGAAAGATACGGCAGCGTGCTGAGCGGCGCCCGGATGGTCGGGCTCGCGTCGAAACGCCAGAGACTCCGATCCGTCGTCGGGTCGTCGAGATCGTTCTGACGCACGATATACGCGGCTTCGCCCGACGCGCCGAAATAGATCTTCGTCTTGCCGATCGGCTTGTCGCCCAAGCCGATCGTGAGTGAGGGCGCGTGGCCCGATCGCTGTCCCGGCTGCGTGCCGTAGAACAAGTCCTGCTGGTCGACCGTCGTGCCGATACGGAGACCTTTGACGCTGCCACTCATCGCCGCGCTGAACGACCGCGTCCGCTGCGAGTAGTCGTAGACGTCCTGATAGAGCTGCTGCGTCGCCGCGTCGCTGAAGTAGTCGGCGCGGCCGTAAACGCGAAACCCGTGCGGCAGCGCCTGGTTCGCGCTGCCGTTCAGCTGATACCGGCGCTTGCCAGGCGTCTCGGTGCCGCTGCCGGCGTCCGTGACGGCGTGCTGGTCCAACAGATGAAAGCTAATCTCCCCCTGGGATCCCGGAGAGGCGACGTAACGATAGTCGGACGACACGCCTTGCCCGGCCTTCGAGTACCAGTCGTGATAGAAGGTCGCGTCCTGGCTGCGATTGATGGCCCAGAAGAACGCGTTGCTCAGGCTCGTGCCGAGCTGCGTCGACGATCCGTACTGCGGCAGCAGGAAGCCCGTCGCCCGATCTTCCTTGTTGATGGGGTAGTAGAACGCCGGCAGGTACAGGAACGGGACGTCCTTGACCTTCAGAAGGACGTTCCGCATGACGACCGAATGATCGAGCCTGATCGTGCCCTTCGAGCTCGTGATCTCCCACCGGCGCGACGGCTGGACGCACGTCGTGAACCCGCCGTCGGTGAGTTGATAGACGTCCTCACCGGTGCGCGCGATCTGGTCACCCCAGAAATAGACGTCGGGCTCGAGCGTGCCGAACAGGCTTTTCTGATCCGGCTTCTCACCGAGTTGCGCCGAGCCCTGTGCGTTGTAGAACGTGCCCAGCCGTGTCTTCCGATTGAGCACCGCGCGGTCGCCGTAGATCGAAAGATCGTTGCGCTGCAGATGGACGTGTCCGGTGGCCTCGACGATGTCGGTGCTCTCGTCGAACACGACCTCGTCGGCCGAGAGCGTCGTGTCGCCGCAGGGCAGCACGACGTCGCCGGTCAGGTGGATGCGCGTCGCATCCGGCTTGCCCGGCACGGGCTCTAGCGTCGTGCCGAGGAATCGCTGCGCGGTGGCGCCCGCCGGCGGGGGCGGACAATCCACGAATGCGTTCGTATCCTGACCTCGCGCATCGCGCGGCCACGCCAGCACAGCGGCAGCGAGGACGAGACCAGCAATCAGACGACGCATGAAGAATCAGACGCGCGAGCAGGGAGGCGGCCGGCGCGTCGCAGAATATCACGACGTCCGGCGCCTGACTTCCCCGGCAAGGTAGAGCGAGCCCGCGACGACGACAGGCCGGCCGATCGCCGCGGCGTCGCGTAATGCGGCGATCGGATTGGCAGCGACATGTGTCTCGATTGTGGGCGCCACGCGTGCCGCCACGGCCGCGACGTGCGCCGGTGCGGCTGCGCGAGGCGTGTCGGCGGCCGTGCAGAAGAACGCCGATGCGACGGGCGCCAGCGCGCCGAGAATCGCGTCGGCATCCTTGTCGGCCATCAGTCCGACGACGAACGGGAGCGGCCGGCCGAACGTGTCGCTGACGTGAGCGGCGAGCGCTCGCGCGCCAGCGGCGTTGTGCGCGCCATCGATGAGGACGTCGAGCCCGTCGATGTCGTCCAGACGTCGCATCTCGAGCCGCGCCGGCCACACGACGTCTTCGAGTGCAACGCGGATGGCCGCAGGGGGCACCTGCAGCGTCGTCGTCTCCGGCAGCGTCTCGAGCAGGCGGACGGCGACGATTGCGTTCTCGATCTGATGGCGCCCTGCCAGGCCGAGCCGCACATTCGAGTACGTCGCGCTCGGCGTCTGCAGGTCGATCCACGCGTGGCCCTCGCGCATCTCCGTCCGGACGTCGACCTCGTCGCGCGCGCGGATCAGCCGTGCGCTTGCGGCGTCGGCCGCTTCGGCGACGATCCGATCGACG
>DASZVJ010000197.1:0-34200 GCA_035547155.1 Vicinamibacterales bacterium | reverse complement strand
TCGTCCGAAACCAGCCGGGTGTCGTGGCATTCATCCAGAGAATCGGCTGGCTGCGATCGTACCGGCCCATGGGACCGTCGCCGATGACGACCTGGCGATCGCCCCATCCGCCACCTGTCAGCGGCCGTACGGTCGAAACAGCAACCGCATTCACGCCAGGGATGGTCGTGACGGCATCACGCAGGCGCTCGACGAGTGGACCTCGAGCCTCCGGTGGCGTCCGCTGGAGATCGAGCTCCGCGAGAAGCAGCGGCGCGGGCGCGAAACCAAGAGGCAGTTGGTTGAGCGAGGCGAACGTGCGCAGAAACAGGCCGGCGGCCGTGACCAGCACGAGCGACACGGCGATCTGCGCGACGACGAGCGTGCCGCGCACGATGAAGCGGCGATCGCCCGTGATGGTGCGGCCGGCGTTCCGCAACGCCTCGCTGGGTGCGACGCGTTTCACGCCGAGCACCGGCGCAAGGCCAGCCACGACCGCTGACACACACGCGAGCATCGTCGTGAACGCGAGCACACGCCAATCGATCCCGAGATCGAGGGAAATCGTGTTGCGCCACGTGTTCAAACGCTGGACGAGGAGCGCGCTGCTCCAGACGGCGAATGCCAGACCCAGCATCGCGCCGGTCACGGCCACGATCAGGCTTTCGGAAAAGACCAGCCGGGCCAACCGGGCGCGTGAGCCGCCCAGCGCGAGTCGCACGCCGAGCTCGTGACGCCGCGCGACTGCCCGCTCGAACGCAAGGCCGGCGACGTTCGCACACGCCACGAGCAAGACCAATCCAACCGCCACGACCATCGCGACGAGCGGCGTCTCGAACGTCGTGCGCAGATCGGACTTGCCCGCGGCAGCCGGCACCAGGATCAGCGGATCGGTCGGACGATTGCCGCCGATGGCCGCTCGCATCGTCGGCTCGGCACCACGGAGGACGTCGTTCGCCCGATCGAGGCTCTGCCCCGGTTTCAGGCGGACCATGATTTCCAGCCACGATGCGCCGGCGCTTCTGAGCCAGGTCTCCGAGCCACGAATGATCGACTCCGCACGAATCGGCACTATCACGTCCGTCGTCTGTCCGACATCGACGCCGAAGAACGCTGCCGGCATGACGCCGACGACGGTGAAGGGCACGCGTTGCACGATGATGCGGCGTCCGACGACGTCGTCCGCGCCGCCGAAGTGCGCGCGCCAATAGCGATGGCTGATCACGGCGACCGGTCCGTCAGGCGCGCTCGCGCTGTCGTCGGCAGGTGTGAGCGCGCGGCCCCGTTCGGCTGAAACGCCGAGGACATCGAAGAAGCGTCCGCTGACGTACGCACCGTCAACGGGCGCCGCGAGGCCGCCCTCCGACAGATCGAAGCGCTGCGCCGACCAGGCCAACGCGCCGTCGAACAACTCGTTCTCGCGTGCGCGGATCTGCTCCCACAACGGATAGGACCATGCGCCATTGGTGATGAGCGCAAGGCGATCCGGATCGCGGACGGGCAGGGGACGCAGCACGAGGCTGTTGAGGAGCGAGAAGACGGCCGTGTTGGCGCCGATGCCCAATGCGAGCGTGACGATCGCAATGACCGTGAATCCTGGCGTTCGGCGCAACGTCCGAAGCCCGTAGCGGAGATCCGAACCGAGATCCTCCAGCCACCGCAGACGCTGTTCGTCGCGATGGGCCTCGGTCGTCGCATCGAAGACACCCAGCTTCAACTTCGCGCGGCGACGCGCTTCCTCGATCGGCACACCGGCGTGAACGTATTCGTCCGTGAGAAGCGTCAAATGCTCCGTCAGCTCTTCGCGCACGCGTTCCTCGTCTCGATGACCGAGCACTGATGCGACGAGCCGCCGCGCAAATCGTCGAAGGGCCTTCATGCCAGGTCCTCGGCTTTCACCGTGATGAATCGATCCATCAGCGCGGTCGTCTGCGCCCATTCCTGCGCTTCGGTGCGAAGCCGTCGTCGTCCCGCAGCCGTGAGCCGATAGAAACGCGCGCGGCGGTTGTTGTCGGACGTCCCCCAGTCCGACGCGATCGCGCCTTCGTGCTCGAGCTTCAGCAGGACCGGATACAGCGTGCCCTGATTGACGGCGAGCAGGTCGCCGCTGATCTGTTCGATCCGGCGCGCGATCCCGTATCCGTGCAGCGGGCCCAGCACGTCGAGCGTTTTGAGCACCATCAGCGCCAGCGTTCCCTGATGGACGTCACGTTTGGCCATCGGCGTCACCTCTGTTGGTTTCCAACAGCACAATGACACACGTCGTTTTGGAAAGCAACAGGTGACGCGGTCAGCTCACGCTCACGTGCTCCGGCCTGACGCCGAGACCGAGGATCCGCGCGGGCACGCGCTGCAGCCGGGGGAAGATGCGCAGCAGTTTCAGGACGAATGGCAGCTTGATAGGTTGATCGCTGCGGAGCACGGCGGAGATCAGCCGATCCTGGATGAACACCTGGCCGGCCTGGGTGATCTTCGTCGGCCACATGCGTCTCGCCTGCACGCGCGCGAGATAGGACTCGTCGACGCGGCCGCGGCGGAACGCGGGCACGAGGACGTTCGCGGCCGCGACGGCGTCCTGAATCGCCAGATTGATCCCAATGCCACCGATCGGCGACATCGCGTGCGCGCAGTCGCCGATGCACAGCAGGCCGGGCCTGTGCCAGCGCGTGAGCCGATCGACGCGCACGGTCAGCAGTTTCACGTCGTCCCAGCTCTGGATGCTGTCGACGACGCCCGCGAAGCCGGGCGCGACGCGGAGGATCTCCTGCCGGAACGCAGGCAGTCCAGCTTCGCGAATCCGATCGATCGTCCCTTTCGCGATGACGATCGCGCACTGGTAGTAATCGCCGCGATCGAGCGCGACGAAGATGCGGCCGTTCACGACGTTGCCGAGCGGGATGTCGGAACTTCGAACTTCGAACTTTGAACTTCGAAACTGATGAGACGCCTGCGGCGTAGTCGGTTCCTTTGGCGATGAGGGCTTCGGCAGACGCAGCCACAACACGTCGATCGGCGCGCCGAATGTCTGGATCGGCAGACCGGCCTTCTCACGGACGATGGACGATCGCCCGTCGGCGCCGATCACCAGGTCCGCTGCGATCTCGCGATCGCCATCCGGCGTCTTCGCGCGCACGCCGACGATCGTCTCGCCGTCGCGGAGCAAATCGACGACCTCCGCGTTCATCAGCAAATGGAACGACGGAAACGCACGCGCCCGATCCGCGATGAAGTTGAGGAAATCCCACTGCGGCATGAGCGCGACGAACTTGCAGACCGTCGGCAGATGCGACAAATCCGCGATCGTGATGGGCTCGCCGCCGATCTGTGCGCGCACCGTCGAGAGCTCGCTGTGCGGCAGCGTCAACAACGCGTCGAGCAGCCCGAGCTCGTGCATGACCTCGAGCGTCGACGGATGCAGCGTGTCGCCGCGGAAATCGCGCAGGAAGTCGCCGTGCTTCTCGAGCACGCACGTCTCGACGCCGGCGCGCGCGAGCAGATAGCCGAGCACGATGCCGGCCGGGCCGCCACCGGCGATACAACACGCGACGCGCGTCGGCGTCATCGCTTATCGCTCGAGCACCACCGGCGCTTTCTGATTGGGCCGCTTGACGGGACTGACAGGAATCGGCGTGCCCCAGTGCCACAGCTGTCCGTCCGACGTCGCGGCGAAGGATCGATAGCCGCCGGCGCCGATGCCGACGACCTTCGCGATCGACGGCACGCGAATCGGCAGCAGCTGATAACCGCCAGCCGTGCCGTTGCCGATTTGACCGTAGCCGTTGTGGCCCCACGCGCGCAGCGTGCCGTCCGCGATCAGCGCGATCGCGTGTCCCTCACCCGCGACGATCGCGCGCGCGTTCGCGACGCCTTTGACGATGACCGGCGATGTCACGACGCCGCCAGGCTCGTTCGTGCTGGGACGAAGACCGTTGCCGAGCATGCCGCTCTGATTCCATCCCCACGCCCATACGGTCCCATCACGTTTCAGCGCGAACGACGTCGATCCTCCGGCTGCGATCGCGATGACGTCATCGAGACCCACGACCGGCGCTGGTCCGCGCGGCTCGCTCCAGCCGCCTGAGCCGAGCTCGCCTCGCGCGTTCGCGCCCCACGCGAAGACGTGGCCATCGCGGCTGAGCGCGAGACTGTGGCGCGCGGCCGTCGCAACGTGCACGATGTCGGTGAGTCCGGGCACTTGCGTGACCGAAGGCCGTCGCACGTTCGACGCGACGTTCGCGTCGCCGCGAAGCCCGTCCACGGTCTCACCCCACGCGAACACGGCGCCATCGCGACGCACGGCGACGGCGTGACCGTACGTCGCCGCGATCTGCACGATGTCGTGCAGCACCGGAATGGATCTGGGCGTGTCCGTCTTGTCGCTCTCGCGCATGCGCTCGCTCGCGATCCCGAGCGACTCGTAGTTGTTCGATCCCCATCCCATCACGGTGCCATCGTCGAGCAGCACGAACGCGGTGTACTGATGCACCGCGGCCTGTATTGCTTTTCGCGGCAGCGCGACCTGCACGGACCGTCCCGTCGACTCCTCGGGCCAGGCCGTCACCGAGCCATCGGGATTGACGACGACGGCGCCCCATGACGCGGCGCTTGCAGACGGAAGCGCTGACGAGGATGCCGGCGGCTGTTGGGCTCCAAGCACCGTGGCCACGGACAAGACCAAAGGCAGGCAACGAATCAGTGGGCGCATTGCGTGGAGTATATGTCTCGGCGCGATCACGTTCTCTCGGCTTCCACGACGAACGGATTACTCGTTGATGTTCGAACGTCCGCGTTCGACGTTAAGATGTGCCGTTCCCAAAAAAGGAGCGGCAGCCATGGCGCGTAGCGACGAGCACGGGCACATCGATCGGCGATCGTTTCTCGGTGGCGCGGGCAGGCTCGCGCTTGGAGGACTGGCGGCGGGCGCCGTCTTCGACACCATGCGGCCCGGCGAGGCGTGGGCCGGCCAAGCGGCGGCGATCCCTCCGGCCTCGGCGCGTCTGATCGATCGGCTCAGAACGCAATTCTCGTTTCAGATCTCGGTCGACGTCGCCACGATCGAGCAGGGACTCGCAGTTGCCGGTGCAGGACTCGCCGGCGGCGTCACCATCGTCGAGATGGGCACGCCGCTGCTCAAGAACCAGGGCGTCGCGAACGTCGTGCCCGCGTTCCGCCGGAAGTTTCCCGACGCGCTCCTCCTGGCAGACATGAAGACGATGGACGGCGGCGCGTTCGAGGCGCGTGCGGTGTACGCGGGCGGCGGCAACATCATCGACTTTCTCGCGCTCGCCGGCGTGGACACGGCAAAGGCGATCTGCAGCGTGCGCGACGAGTTCAGGCGCAACGATCCCACCGTGCCGCGGCTCGTGTTCTCCGACATCATGGTGCCGCACCAGGGCCCGGCCACGCAGGCGGCCGACGTCGCGCGCCGCTTGCTCGACGCCGGCGTGGACGCGGTCGGCATTCATCTGCAGGCCGACGCGCGGCGCGCCGATCCGCAGATGATCGAACGCGACTACGTCAGCGAGGTCGCACGAGCGGTGTTCGAGCGCGTCGGCAGTACTGCGCCGGTGCAGGTCGTCGGCGGCCTCAGCATCGCGCAAGCGAAGCGTCTGGCCGGCGCGGGCCTGCGTGCGTTCGTCATCAGCGGAAATCTCGGATTGCCCGACAGCACCGCGCGCTACGATCTGCCGCCGGACCAGATCCAGCGTTACGTCGCGGATTTCGTGAAGGGCGTGTCAGGCAGCTGACGCGCCTGTCAGAACGTCACGGCGCCGACAATGGCGGCGAAGGCCAGCAATCCGATTCCGATACGGACGGCCCACACGGCCACGTGCTGGCCGTCGCCGTCGATCGACGTTCCGAGTATGTGGTCCTTCTGTTGAAGGGCCCATTCGTACTTCACGTACAACTCGCCGTCTGGCAGTGCCTCAGGATGCGAGGCGGTGAAGGTCACCGTCAGATCTTCGCCTGGCGCGGGAGAGCATCTCACGCCCGTGAGGCCCTCTCGGTACACATGCTCGCTTGATGTGAAACCTCGTGTCATGTACGGAACCGCATCGGCCGGAGTCACCGCCACGGCCCCGCGAGGACTCCGCACGTCGACGTCGAGCTTCAGCGTCGGAAACTCGAACAGCATCCGTTGATCCGAGACGGCGAACACCATGATCCCTGGATCGCTCCACGCGGCGCGGATCCGCGTCCACTGTTCCCCGACTGGCACCTGAAAAGTAAATGTGGCTCGACCGGATTGACGAAGCGTCGCGAGTGGAATGCGGAAGAAGGGCGTCTCGGACAGCTCGTAGTCTTCACGCGTGGGCCGCGTGGCGTGGGTGAGAGGGGCGAAAAGCAGCAGCGCGAGGCCCGCAACGGTGGCGAAACGAACAGCAGCTCTCCGGCTCATCGACGTCGCGCCTCGTAGTTACGTCTGGCCACGGCGACGAGACGATGTCTGCATCGGATCGGGAAGCGAGTAGTCGGCGCTTTTTCGAGCGCCCACTCGCATGATTTATTGAGGATTTTTGCCGGAAATCGCGAGATTGGCTGGGACGTAGGGATTCGGTCCGTCGGCCGAGGTGAAACCGGAGTCCGACCGACGCCGCAAGACCGAACGGCTCAGCCAACGAACGAGCACCGGAGTTGTTGAGTGAGTTGGCTGGGACGTAGGGATTCGAACCCCAATAATCGCGTCCAGAGCGCGATGTCCTACCGTTGAACGACGTCCCAGCACGGCGAGCCGCCGAGGTAAGAACTACAGAATTTAGCAGGGATCGCGCCGATCAGACAAGCACGGGCCATATTTTCCCTGTCTTACGCTAGGTGCGCGCGGCGCGGATGATGGCCTCCATGTGATTCAGATATCGCTCGAGCGCGCGACGCCCCACGGCCGTCAGCTTGTACGTCGTGCGCGGCGTACGGCCGGAGAACGTCTTCTCACACGACACGTACCCGGCGTCTTCCAGCTTGCGGGCATGGACGCCGAGGTTGCCGTCCGTCGCGTTCAATGCCGCTTTCAAGTCGGTAAATGACATGTCCGCTGCGGCCGCCAGCGCGCTGACGATGCCGAGGCGGATGCGATCGTGGAGGAGCCGATCGAGCGACGTCGCGATCTCCGGCGGCGCGGCAACGGGCATCGGCCGCGCCGTACGCACCGGCCTGGCCTTCGTGTTGAGCGTTCGAGCCGTACTCGATCTAGCCACCGTGATACCTCGCGATGTATGCGCCGAACCCCACGTGCAGCCCACCGAACCCAATGGCGAGCCACACGTTGTCCCATCCAGGGGGCGTCAGCACGGCCGCGATGCCAGCGGCCATGAAGCAGACGCCCAACGCGCGAACGGCCCGCACGCTGAACATGCCGCCCGCGAGCACGCCGACGCCGTAGAGCAACAGCCAGACGGGCGCGATCGCCGTGAAATCGCGCGACGTCCAGAGCTCATACGTGAGCGCGGCGCCAGCCGCCAACGCGGCCGCCATCCCCGACGCGAACCTGCGCGCCCCCGCGCCGACGAGCGCAATGCCGGAACGGCGCGCCTTGAGCGTCATCGTACCCAGCTCGACGACGAGCGCGATCGGCGCGGCGATCAGCCAGGTCGCAAGCCATCGATCGCCAGGCGTCTGCCGCGCCGCCACAACGGCCGTGATGAGCCCGATCACGCCAACCGCCACGCCGCCAAGGCCAGGCACCGCCGTGAACGCCGACGAGCGTTCCATGGCGGAGCGGATGAACGCGAGATTGTCGGCGGCCTGGTGGCTGACGGAGCGCGGCCGCGAATCGGACGTCACACGGCGAGTGTAGCCCGTTCACCGCATCTTCGATTCTGGCCCATAGAGAAAGTTCTTTGCAATACAAAGTTATCGTGATTGGATAGAGCACATGTTCGCTGACATCTGGCGCGATCTCGTGCATGCCGGCCGATCGCTGGCGAAGGCCCGCGCGTTCACGCTCGTGTGTGTCGTCTCGTTGGGCATCGGGATGGTGCCGGTCATCACGATTCCGTATTGGGCGCGTGTGCTCAGGATGCCGCCGCCCGGCGTGACGACGGACGATCTCGTCGAGCTCGTGACGACGCCGCGTGACGCGCGCGAAGGCGGTGAGACGTGGTCCTATCCGGATTTCGAAGCCCTGCGCGAGTCCAGGACGGGGATCGCGCTGATCGGCTGGAAAAGCGGCGAAAGCCAGATCGCACGCGACACGACGGCAGGAGGTCCCACGACGACGTCCGTGGCGACGATGTTCGTCTCCACGAGCTATTTCAAGACGCTGGGTCTGGCGCTGGCGCGAGGGGCCGGGTTCGATGCGACCGGTGACGACCCGCAGACCGCTGAGCCCGTGGTGATCGTGGGATACAGCTACTGGCAGCACCAGATGAGCGCCGATCCGGACATCATCGGCAAGACGCTCACGCTGGACGGGATCCCCCATGTCGTGGTCGGAGTCGCGCCCGAGCATTTTTCCGGTCACATGGGCTTTCAGGAGCGACAGCTCTTTCTCCCGCTCGGACGATATCCGCCGCTCCGCACCGACGCGGCCGTTCGTTTCGATCGGAGCCAGGAATGGCTGTCCATCCACGGCCGCCTGTTGCCCGGCGTCAGCCTGGATCAAGCGAGCGCAGCCGTGGCAGCCGTGACGGCGCAGTTGGCCAACGCCTATCCGGCGACGAATCAGCTCAGGGCCGGCCTCGCCGTGCCGTACGACCCGCTCGGCTACTTCAATGAGTTCCGGATCGTCGAGACGGTCGCGTTCACCCTCACCGGCGTCGTGCTCGTGGTCGTGTGCCTGAACATTTCCGGGATGATGCTGGTCCGCAGCGCGATGCGTGAGCGCGAGCTCTCGATCCGTCACGCGATCGGCGCGAGCCGCGGACGGCTGGCGCGATATCTGTTGTCCGAAGCGATCGTGCTGGCCAGTCTCGGGGCCGTGCTCGGCTCGATCGTGCTGTTCAACGGTCCGCATCTGTTCGCGTGGGCCGGACGTCCCCTTCCGTTCGAAGTCCAGGAGGCGTTGCGATTCGATCCGTCCATCATCGCGATCTGTCTCGCCCTGTGTCTGGCCACCAGCGTGGTATTCGGACTCCTGCCGGCCATCCGCTTCAGCCGGCCGGCGATCATCTCTTCGCTGAAAGACGACGCCGGCGTCGGCGGAGTCAAGACGGGGCGCCTTCATCGACTGACGGCGGCGCTGCAGGTCGCCATCGCGGTGCCGCTGATCGTCCTCAGTGCCATCGCGCTCGATCGCGTGCGCGTCACCGCCACAGGCGATCTCGGATTCGACGCCGACTCGTTGTACGCGGCGCCGTTGACGTTCGACGATGTCGCGGATCAGCGCGTCGAGTTGCGACTGAGAAGCACCCGCGATGCGCTCGCGAAGGCGAATGGCGTCGCATCCGCCACCGTGGCCGACGGCCTGCCGCTGGATCTCCAGTCCCGCGGCGCGAGGGTCTCGCTGCAGGTGGACGAGCACAGCGCCGCGCGCGTCGCCATCGTCCACACGACACGTGTCGGCGACGGGTATCTGGACACCATGGGCATCCGGCTGCTGGCCGGCCGCGGCTTCACGCACGACGACCGCGCCGACGGCGAGATGGTGACCGTCATCTCGAACACGCTCGCCGGCCAACTCGCACCGAACGATCCCGTCTCGGTCATCGGCAAGCGGTTGACGTTCGGGCCCGACGAGCAGACGCCACACACGCTCACCATCGTCGGTGTGACGCGCGACTTTCCAACCGCGCAAATGGATGCGGAGCGGGCCCAGTTGCTGTTGCCACTGGCGCAGCATCCGTCTTCCAAGGTGTTTCTTGTCGCACGTCGCGCCGATGGCGAACGACCGTTGACGCTGACCGCGGCGCTCGAGAACGCCGTGCGCGATCTCGGCCCGGATGTCGATCGCACGCTCGCGTACGGAGGCGGCACGGCCTATGCCGGGATCATCACCGGCGTCGAGCTCCGGCAGAACAGCGTGCGCAACTTCCTCGAGCGGGCGGCCATCACGGGCGGCGCGGGCTGCGTGATCCTGACGCTGGCCGCACTCGGCATCTACGGCGTCGTCGGTTTGATGGTCGCCACGCGCACCCGCGAGATCGCGGTACGGACCGCATTGGGCGCATCACGTCGAGGGGTGGTGGGACTGATCCTGTTCGACGTCGTGAAGCTCGTGACGCCCGGCGTGATCGTCGGGCTCCTCATCACGGTCGCGATCGTTCGCCTCAAGGGCGACAACCTGGGCATCCAGCTGAGCCACGCGGAGCCCCTGGCTTACGTCGTCGGCGCCGCGACGGCGGTCCTCGTCGCACTTCTCGCCAGCCTCGTTCACGCCCGCCGCGCCGCGTCGATCCAGCCGATGGTAGCGATGCGATCGCTCTAGGATTTCGAGCGCTCGGGGCGCCGGTTCGTCGTCGAGGCGCACCGGCCGGCCCCGGCGCCTGGACGACTCGCCTACCTGAAGCAGCGTATGATGCGGGCACTCTTCTCAGGCCTGCAATGCCGATGCGTCTCGCGGCGATCGTGCTCGTGTGTCTGCTTGGCGCCGGCGCGCAGGCGCCGCCCGGCGACGCGACCGCTGCGCGCGTCTTCGCGCATCCGGCGTACCGCGCGGCCGTCGACATCCTCGATCGCACGTTCCCGCAGTTCCTCGAGGACGTGAGCGCGTTGACGGAGATCCCCGCGCCGCCGGCGAAAGAGTCCGCGCGTGCCGCGGCGATGCTCGCGCGGATGCGCGATGCGGGCCTTTCCGCCGCGCTCGACGCGGCCGGCAACGTCGTCGCGCTGCACCGCGGCGGAGGCGGCCCGCTGCTCGCGATCGCCGCGCACCTCGACACCGTCTTTCCGGCAGGCACGGACGTACGCGTGCGGCGCAGCGGCACGCGGTGGTCCGCGCCAGGCATCGGCGACAATGGGCTCGGTCTCGCCGTGCTGCTCGCGCTCGCGCGCGCAATCACGTCATCACGAGCGCCGCTCGCCAGCGACGTCCTCTTCATCGCCGACGTCGGCGAAGAAGCGACCGGCGATCTGCGCGGCATCCGGTACGTGATGACGCAAGGTCCGTTTCGTGGCCGGATCGCGCAGCTCATCGCGATCGACGGCGCGGGTGACGGGCGCGTCGTCACATCGGCCGGCGTCGGCAGCGTGCGGTATCGCGTGACGTTCGACGGCCCAGGCGGCCACAGCTACGGCCTGTTCGGCATCGTCAATCCCGCCAACGCCCTGGCGGGCGCGATCGATGCGCTCGCGCACGTCCAGGTCCCGGAGTCGCCGCGCACGACCTTCAACGTCGGCCTGATCGGCGGCGGCACGTCGGTCAACTCGATTCCCTCGGCGGTGTGGATGGACGTCGATCTGCGATCGGAGTCGCCGGACGAGCTCGCGCGCCTCGATCGGTCGTTCCGCGATCTCGTCGCGCGCGCCGTCGACGAGGAAAATCGCGCGCGTTCGACGCGGCTCGGCGCGATCAGCGCGTCGATCGATCGGCTCGGCGAGCGGCCCTCCGGACGCACGGCGGCGCATGCGCCGCTCATGCGCACGACATCGGCGGCCCTGCGGTTGACCGGCATCGTGCCGGAGTACGTCGCGAGCAGCACGGACGCGAACCTGCCGATGAGCCTCGGCGTGCCCGCGATTGCGATCGACACGGGCATTCCCGGCGGATCGCCGCACGCGCCCGACGAGTGGATCGACGTCGATCGATCGACGACGCTCGGCGCGCTGCAGCGGGACCTGCTGATCGTGCTGAGCGCCGCCGGCCTGCGATAATGACGCGCGTGCACGCGCATACCCTCGTCCTCGCCGCCCTGATCGTGTCCGTCGTCGCCTGTTCGACGTCGACACCGCCGGCACCCGAGCGCTCGACCGACGATCTGCTGATCGACGCGCACAAGCTCGATCTCGCCGGCAAGCCGGACGCGGCGGCCGCGATCTACCGCCAGGTCCTGGCCCGGAGCGCGGACTCGTACGACGCGCACTACGGTCTTGGACGCGTGCTCGATCTCAGCGGCGACTACGCGCAGGCGCGTACGCACTTCACACGCGCGATCGAACTGGCGCCGGACAGCCACAAAGAGCAGGCGATGCGCATGCTCGCCATCTCGTGGACATTCGTGCGCGACCTCGATCACGCGACGCGCCTCTTCCGCGACGTGTACGACCGCCGCATCGCGGCCAACAATCCGGCTGCGGCCGCCGAATCGGCGAACGAACTGGCGCGCGTCTATCTCGAGCTGGGCGACATCGATGCCGCCGCGCAGTGGTATCGCACGGGACACGACGTCGCGCTCCGCGACAAGGATCTCGTCCCATCACTCGCCGACCTTGCCGAGATCCGATGGGAGCATGCGGAAGCGCGGATCGCGGCGCGGCGCGGCGATGCCGCCGGCGCCGCACGACATGCCGCGGCGGTCAAGCGCTTGATCGACAAAGGCGGGAACGCGGATCAGCAGGTGCAGTACGCGTATCTGCTCGGCTACGTGCGGTTCTCGCTCGGCCAGTACGCGGACGCACGCGAGCCGCTGCGACAGGCCGATCAGAGCGATCCGTTCATCCTGTTGCTGCTCGCCCAGACCAGCGAGAAGCTGCACGAGCCGGCAGAGGCGCGCACGTATTACGAGAACGTGCTCGCGTCGACGTCGCACGCGATCAACGCGGCGTTCGCGCGGCCGATCGCACGCGAGCGGCTGGCGGCTGGCGTCAAATGACGTCCCCGAATCCTTTGCGCGTCCGCTGAAACCACCAGAATCCCGCCTGTGCCACGACGAGGCCGACGCCGAAGGCGATCAGCCAGTGCTCGAACGACGGCGTCTGACCGTAGATCAACGCGCCTCTCGCATCTTCGATCGGCATGGTCAACGGATTGAAGTAGATCCAGTGCCGCAGCCGCGGCGATGACACGCTCGCCAGCGGATAGAACACGGGCGCGAGGAACATCATCACGCTGACGAGCACGCCGGTGATCTGGCTGATGTCCCGCACGAAGACGCCGAGCGCGGCCAGAAACCAGGCGAGCCCCATCGTCATCAGCAGGAGCGGCACGATGACGATCGGCACGAAGACGACGGTCCAGGGCAGCGTGTGATTGATCGCGAGCTGTGCCGCAATCAGCACGGCGAAGCTGACGAGGCTGTGAAAGAGCGCGGATCCCATGCCGACCCACGGCAGGATCTCGAGCGGAAAGATCACGCGCTTGACGTAGTTCGGGTTCGAGAGCACGAGACCCGGCGCGCGCGTGATGCACTCGGCGAACAGGCCGTGCACGATCAGGCCGACGAAGAGCGTCACCGCGAAGGCCGCCGTCGAATTCCGCGGCACGCCCGGCCACTCCGCATGGAAGATGCGGGAGAACACGATCGTGTAGACCGCCAGCATCAGCAGCGGATTGAGGAACGACCACGCGATGCCCATCAGCGAGCCGCGATACCGGCCGACGACGTCGCTCCGGACGAGCTGTCCGATCAACTGGCGATTGACGATCGCGCTGCGAACGATCGCCGCAGGCGACACGGGATGCGCGCGATGCGGGTTCATCTCACACGCGCCCCAGAATCGCCGCGAGCCACAGGCCGGCATTCCCGCCCGCCGTCTGCCGCCGGACGCCGCTGCGCCAGAGGCCGACGAGCCGCGGCACGAGCGAGCGCCGGCGCGCATCCCGGAACAGCTCGAGCGTTCGCGCGCTTTCTGGCGTCAGCACGTCCCGTACGCGCTCCAACGCGGCCAGATTGACGTCGCTCCATCCGCTCACCCGGCCGCGCAACATCTCCCGCACATTGTGCAGTCGCTCGCGCGCGCGAGTCCGCGCGCCGACCTGATTGCCGCCGTGCTGCCGATATCGCACCATCGGCTCCGGATCGTACATGACGACGCCGCCGGCGCCGGACACGAGCAGATATGCCCACCAGTCGTACGTGACCGGCGCGCAGCCGGCGTCGACGGATCGACGCACGAGCGCGCGCGCCGCGCGATTGAGCACCATCGTGTTGCCGCCAGCGATATTGTGCGCGAGGGCGTTCGCAAAGCCGGGCGGCCGCGAGAACAGCGGCGAATGGCCGACGACGCGGCCGTCGCGATCGATGAGCCGCGTCCGCGATCCGTAGAGGGCGGGTGTCGCGACGTCGACGCGCTGCAGCCGCTCGAGCGCGCGCGCAAGCTTTTCCGGCTCCCAGATGTCGTCCTGATCCGCGTACGCGACGTAGTCCGCGTCGATCTCGGGCCGGCACGTCAGCGACAGAAAGTTCGCGACGAATCCTCGGTGCGGACCGGTGACGATCGACAATCGCCCTGGCTCCCACGCGCGCCGATATTGCTCGAGCACGTCGAGCGTGCCGTCCGACGACCCGTCGTCAGAGGCGAACACCGCCCATGGCTGATGCGTCTGCGTCGCGATCGAGTCGAGCTGCAGCGGCAGGAACTCGCGTCCCTGATACGTGCACAGAAGAATCGCCACGCGCGATGAAGGCGGCGAGGTCACGGCGGCCCATTCTATCGAGACCGTGAGAGCCGGCTAGGCGCGGATGGGCCCGGACAGTTCGGCTTCGAAGCCGCCCGCGCTCGGACGTTTGAGATCGAGCGCAAGGCCGGAGCGATCGGCGATCTCGCGCGTGACCGCGAGCCCGAGGCCGGGCGCGCCGGGCCGTCGGCTGCGATGCTCGTCGCCGCGGAAGCGCCGGACCGCGGTCAAGCCGCGGAATTCGTCGTCGCTGACGCCGCGTCCCGTGTCCGTGACGATGACGCGGAAGCGGCGCTCGTCCGGGACCGGCACGAGTTGGACCGTCACGTCGCCGCCGCGCCGGTTGTAGCGGACGGCGTTGTCGACGAGATTGGCAACGGCGCATTCGATGAGCGGCTCGTCGCCGTCGATGACGACGTCGCCGGACGGCTGCGGCGCGCGCACCGACACGCCAGTCGCGTCGGCAACGGGCATGTGACGCGCCGCGACGCGAGCGACGAGCGCATTGAGGTCGACGCGCGCCGTCGACAGCGAGCTGCTCATCTTCAACTTGGAGGCCGCCGTGAGATTCTCGACGTCATGCGCGAGATCGTGCGCCTTCAGCAGCAGCGCGCGCGCATCGCCCGCGTCGGCGGCGCCTCGCGCGGCGAGCGCGGCGAGCCCGGCCTCGAGGCGGCTCAGCGGCTGCACGATGTCTTCGTCGGTCGACTGGACGAGCCGCCGCAGTGCCGCGTCCTGATCGTCGATGCGCGCCCGCCGTTGATGCAGCTCGTTCGCCGCGTCGTTGTAGACGAACGTCAGCGAGCTCAGCTCGTCCTTCGACGCGTCCGGCGCGATCGTCTTGTAGCCGTCGTCGGCGGCCTCGTGCGCGTCGCGCGCGAGCTTCCGGACGCGCGCCACCGTCGGCCAAACCGCCCCGAGCGCGAGCGCGAACGACAACGCGTACGCGCCGAGGAACATCAGCACGCGCGTGCGCATCTGATGCGGCGGCGGCGCGAGGCGGCCGAGGAAGTACATGCACGGACTGCCGATCCAGCCCGTGCCGATCGCCATCTGCACGCCGGTGCCGTCAGACGTCTGATACGGCACGATGACCGGCGCGGCCGACGCGCGCAGCGGACGCCGGAGCTCGGCCGGGAATCGCGCACTGGCCGAGCTCGAGCCGACGAACTCTTCGTCGTAGGCGAACAGCTCGAACGGTTGATTCGTCACCTTGGGCCTCGGTGGCAGATCGTCCGGGCTGGTCTCGACGAACACGCCGCCCGCCGGCCGGCCCTCGAGCGGCCCCGTGAGAAACCACGTCGGATCGCTCTCGCAGCGCTCTTTCACCTGATCGTTGATCTGCGACGACACGACACGTTCGAGCGCGAGGCGCGCGTCGGCCGTCCGCATGCGATCGACCACGAACGTCGCCACGGCCGCCACGGGCAGCGCAATCAGCAGGCAGACGATGGCCACGCGGGTCCGGAGTGTCATGTGCGAGTGTTTACGAGCGGCGATGCGCGATCGTTACGCGCCGCGGCTCAGTCACCAATTCGCCACAAATACCAGGCCGCGACGGTGCGATATGGACGCCACGCCTCCGCTGCACGCAGCATCGTGCGCGGGCTCGGCCGGGATTTCATGCCCAGCAGCCGCTGCACGCCTTTGACGATGCCGAGATCGCCGACGGGAAAGACGTCAGGACGATTGAGACGGAACATCAGGAACATCTCGGCCGACCAGCGCCCGAAGCCTTTGACCGCCGTGATCGCCGTTTCGACGTCCTGGTCGGATTGATGCTCGAGATCGTCCAGCACCAGACGGCCGTCGGCGACGCGCTCGGACAAATCACGGATGTAGCTGATCTTCTGACGGCTGAGCCCGGCCTCGCGCAAGCGCGCCGGATCGATCGCGAGCACGGCCGCCGGCGTCAGCGTGTCCGCGCCGCCGACGAGCGCGGCGACGCGACCGAAGATGGTGGACGCGGCCTTGCCCGACAACTGCTGCGAGACGAGCGCGCGCACGAGCGACACGAACGGATGATGCGTCCGCGACTCGTAGATGCGGCACTTGCCGACGCGGCGCATAAGAGCCGCGAGCTTCGGATCGCGGCGCATCAGCACGCGGCGCGCACGATCGCACTCGCGCTCGGTGAGCACGACGGCGACCTGCGGCGACGTACGCGGCGCAGCCATCTACGCTGGACTTCCCTGCAAGACGTCGTCGATCCGTGCCAGCACGCGCTCGCGGCCGACGAGCTCGAGCACTTCGAACAATCCTGGGCTCGCCGCCTGCCCTGTCACGGCTACACGAGTCGCATGGATGAGCACGCCCGCCTTGATCCCGCGTGCTTCCGTCAGCGCGCGCAACGCGGCTTCGAGCGCCGCGGCGTCGAACGAGGGCAGATCGCGCAACTGATCGCGCCACGCCGCCAGATGCGACGCGATGTCGGGACCGGACAGATGCTTGGCGGCCGCGGCCGCATCGCGTTCGACGCGCTCCACCAGAAACGGCTTCAACTGGACGACGAAGTCGGCGAGCTTGTGCGCGCGCGGCTTCAGCAACTCGATGACGCTCCGCAGCCACGCGCGACGGCTGGTCTCGAAGTCGGGCCGCCACTCCTCCGCCGACTCGAGCATCGGCCGAATGCGCGCGACGATCGCGTCCGCGTCCAGCCGCATGATGTGCTGCTGATTGAACCAGTCCAGCTTCTCGGGATTGAAGACGGCGTTGCCGCCGCTGATGCCTTCGAGATCGAAGCGCGCGACGAGCTCGTCCGTCGTGAACACCTCCCGATCGCCGCTGCCCGGCGACCAGCCGAGCAGCGCGAGAAAATTGATCATTGCCTCGGGCAGATAGCCCTGCAGCTCGTACTCGCCCACCGACGTCGCGCCATGGCGCTTGCTGAGACGTTTCTTGTCCGGTCCGAGGATCAGCGGCACGTGCGCGAACGCGGGCCCGGGCGCGTCGACGGCTCGGTACCGCAGAATCTGCTTCGGCGTGTTGGAGATGTGATCGTCGCCGCGCACCACGTGCGTGATGCGCATGTCGATGTCGTCGGCAACGACGGACAACTGGTACGTGGGCGAGCCGTCGGAGCGGACGATGACGAAGTCTTCGATGCTCACGTGCGACACGGTGATGGGTCCGTGCACGAGATCCTCGAACGTCGTCTCGCCCTCGGGCACGCGCACGCGCACGACGTGCGGCGTGCCCGCCGCTTCGCGCGAGGCGATCTCGCCGGGCGACAACGACGCACACGTGCGATCGTACATCCACGCGCTGCCGGCGGCTTCCGCGGCCGCACGCTTCGCCTGCAGCTCCTGCGGCGTGCAGTAGCAGTAGTACGCGTGGCCGGACGCGATCAGTCGCTGCGCGAGATCGCGATGGCGATCGAGCCGCTGCGTCTGGAAGTACGGTCCGTACGGTCCGCCAACGCCAGGGCCCTCGTCCCAGTCGAGCCCGAGCCACCGCAGGCTCGTGAGGATGCCCGTCACCATGTCGGACGAGGAACGCTCCACGTCGGTGTCCTCGATGCGAAGGACGAACGTTCCGCCGTGACGCCGAGCGTAGAGCCAGTTGAAGAGCGCGGTGCGCGCGCCGCCGACGTGCAGATATCCTGTCGGCGACGGCGCGAATCGAAGACGAACGGACACGGGAAACGATTGTATGGCGTTCGTCGTTTCTGATGCTCGTGTCCTGTCGTTCGACGTCGTGATCGCCCCGGCGCTCGGATCGTCCCGACGCTCGTGGGATGTATAAGTGTTCCTCTGACGCACATTTGATGGGTTTAGGCGCCGTCGCCGCTTCCGAATACTCGGGAGCGTGAGCGAAATGCGGCGGCGCGTCGGCAAGCGCGTGAAGGACCTGCGTCTTGCGAGGAATCTGACGCAGGAGCAACTCGGCGAGCGCGCGAGCTTGAGTTACAAGTTCGTCGGCGAGGTCGAGCGCGGCATCGGCAATCCGACGCTCGACACGCTTGCGAGCCTGGCCGCCGCGCTCGGTGTCGAGATCGTCGATCTGGTGTCCGACGGCCGCACGATCACCTACGGGGACGTCTCCGACCGCGACGTCGCAGTCGTCCGCGACGCGCGCGATTCCCTCGAAGCCATCCTGGCGCGTTTCGGCGGCCGATCCAAGAAACGCCGGCGCTGACCTCAGCCGATCGCCGGCTCGCGATGCCAGACGACGATCGTCCTGTCTCCCTCGTCGTCGTCGAGGCGAACCGACTCCAGCCAGCGCCGAAGACGGACGTCGATCGGGACGCTTGCGTCGATGCTCACACGGCCGGCAGCGAGCAGCAGCGGCTCGCGAGCCAGGTCCGGCCATTCGATCCCGAACGATTGGGCACAGGCGAGCGCTGACCGCGTGTCGCCGGTGCGTTCGTCGCCCTGTTGCTGCGGTTGCCAGGATCCCGCGGCGCGCAACGGCAGTACCGACAGCGACGCGAGATTCACCGTCGACAAGGCCGTGTCGATCGACGCCGAACCGACGTGCGGCACGGGCAGAATGCCGTTCAGGACGAGATCCGCTTCGAGGCGTTTGAGCTGCAGCTCATCGGACGCGTAGGACTCGGCGACGCGGGCGCCTGCGACGATCATCGTGGACACCTCCGCAGAGCATTCGACGGTCCGCTGCTCGAGCGCGGCAATGAGGCGATCGTCCTCGAGCGGCAACGTGATGTCGTCGAGCGTGCCGACGGCGCCGTGGCCGAGCGCGAGTGTCCGGCCGGACGTGTCGATGCAGCCGGTCAGGCCACGGCCGGCATGCGACGACACGATCAGCGCGTGCCCGCGCGAGTCGTCAATCGTGCGATGTACGGCGACGAGGCACGAGCAGGCCAGATCGGCGGGAACCGGCGGCCGTCCGAGCGCACGCGCGCATTCACGATCCGACGCGCACGTCCGATATGCCTCGAGAGCGGCGCGGGATGCCTCGACGATGGCGTCATGGATCACGCGACGAATGGCCTGTGGGCGTCGATGTCCGTCCGACGGCCGGGGCGGTGGCGTCTGCTGTAGCGTGGCGATCGCGGCCTCGCACGCCGCCCGCGCGCCGACGCCCGCGAGCGGGCCGGAAGCCGCACCTTCGGCCAGAACGACGAGCGTCCATCCGTCGACGCTCGCGATGTCGAGCCAGCTCGTGTGGTGATGCCGATCGGTCGCCTGCGGCCCGCGCACGCGCGCCCCGGCGATCAGCACGTGCGGCCCCATGCGCCGCATCCGGCTGTACGACGCGTGACGAACCGCGCTGGCGACGGTCACATCCGCCGTGGCCGTTCGATCGACGACGATGGCGTCGCTCGTGCCGGCCCCGCCATCGTGCTCGTGACGAATCGTCTGCGCGAGGTCGAGCAGCACGCGCGAGCGGACGGACGGATCCTGCCGCAGCCACGCTTCGAGCACGGCGCGCAGGTCGTCCTCCGTCGACGCGGTGCTCGTGAGCCGGAGCACGGGCTGCCTCCTCAGGAACGCTCGATATGGGAGAGGGGAACGTAAACACGGTATGTCTAACACGTATATGTTGACGTGTTCAAGCCGCGGCAACACGTACAGCCGTGAGGACGTCTGGCCTGCACGCGCCACATTTGCGAGATCCCGACGCTTCTGCGTACGATGGTGGGCTCGCCCACTAACGATGGGCCTTCCTGGGAGCTTCTGCTGGCGACGTCATCCATCGGCATCGATTTCGGCACGACCAACACGTCGATTGCGCACGTGCGAGCGGACGGCATCGTCGAGCTCGGCCAGTTCCCGTTCCTCGGGCAGGCGACGGCCGCGTACCGATCGTTGCTGTATTTCGAGCAGGCGCCGCGGCAAGGCGTGCAGCCGGCGAAGACGTCGTGCTGGACGGGCCCGCTCGGCATCGAGCACTACCTTGCGGCGGAGCATCAGGGACGGCTGATTCAGTCGCTCAAGTCGTTCCTGGCCGATCGCCACATGGACGGCACGCAGGTCTTCGAGCGCAAGCGGACGGTCGAAGACCTGATTGCGCGGATCCTGAGCGACGTCCGCGGCGAGGCGTCACGACAATTCGGACACGACATCCGTCACGTGACGGCTGGACGTCCCGTCCGATTCGTCGGCTCGTCATCGGTGGACGATGACGACTACGCGGTCAGGCGTCTGGAGCAGGCGTTCCTGGCGGCGGGGTTCGAGACGATCGCGTTCGAGCTCGAGCCGATCGCCGCCGCGCATCAGTACGGCAGCACGCTCGATCGCGACGAGTTGATCCTGATTGGAGACTTCGGCGGCGGCACCAGCGATTTCTCGCTCGTCCACGTCGGTCCACAGGCGCGCCGCGATGGCGCGTCGGAACGGAGGCTGCTCGGCAATGCGGGCGTCGGCATCGCCGGCGACGCGTTCGACGCGCAGATCGTGCGCCATCTCGTGTCACCGGCGCTGGGATCGCGCAGCGAGATCCGATCGATGGACAAGCGGCTGCCGATGCCGACGTGGCCGTACTCGAATCTCGAACGCTGGCATCACCTGTCGTTTCTCAAGAGCCGCGAAGTCATCGATCAGCTCGAGCGTCTGCACGCACAGGCGCTCGAGCCCGAGCCGATCGCGTCGCTCATTCATCTCATCCGGCACGATCTCGGCTACCAATTGCACCGTGCGGTGCAGCAGCTCAAGACCGCGCTGTCGTCGGAAGCGGTGTCGACCTTCACGTTCCGCGATGGATCACGCGTCTTGCAGGCCACGGTCGCCCGTGACGCGTTCGAGACATGGATTGCCGAGGAGCTGCGTCAGATCGAGGCGTGTGTCGACGGATTGCTGGCGTCCGCGGGCGTCGCGCCAGCGGACGTCGATGCCGTGTTCCTGACGGGCGGCACGTCGTTCGTTCCTGCCGTGCGCCGCATCTTCGAATCCCGCTTCGGTCCAGCCAAGGTGGCGACCGGCAACGAGTTCACGTCCGTGGCGATGGGACTCGCGAGAGTCGGGCTCTCCCTGGCGTAGCCATGAGCGAGCCTTCGGCTCGCAACGCGAGCTGAAGGCGAGTCGAATGGCGGTGAGGCAGGGATTCGAACCCTGGGTAGGGCTTTAAGGCCCTACAACGGTTTAGCAAACCATCGCCTTCAGCCACTCGGCCACCTCACCGCGGCGGTTTTCCTAAGTATACGCCGGCCCTCGGTTTACGGGAACGCCGATCTCGTGCTGATTGTCCCTGAGATTGTCCCTGTCACCCGCGCAATCGAGGCCGACACGAGCAGCCGATGCTCCGGTTCACACCGTTCGAGAATGCGGCGGTTCTTTCAAGAACGAACCATGCGCCGAAGTGCTTCGGCGATCGTGGGTTGCACGGCTGGGTCGTCGTCCGCTCTTGGAGACGTTCGCGATGCACGCTCACTCCGTCGTCGGAACACGGCTGCTGACCACGGCATTGACGTGCAGCGGTTCTTTGAGCCGCAGGCTGCGAGTAGGTATCGCAGAGCACCGCATGGACAACTTCGCGTGCCGCAGCGGTTGCACGTTGGTGGCGCAGCATTGCCGCCGCGCGGCTAACGTGTTCTCCCAGATCGTTCGCGCGCAGCAGCCACACGCGGACTCGAGCGTGGTCGGTTCGACGGAGCTTGACATGCAAGTAGTAGCTTGCGTATCATTATGCAAGTTGCGACTTGCATTTTAGCAATCATGGTGGAACATCTCGATACGACTGACCTGCTGTTCAAGGCCCTCGCCGATCCCAGCCGGCGCACGCTGCTGGATTTGCTGCATGCGCACGATGGCAGGACCCTCAACGATCTCTGTGAGCATCTGGACATGACGCGACAGGGTGTCACGCAGCACTTGGACGTGCTGGAGGCGGCCAATCTCGTGGTCACTCTGAGGCGGGGCCGCGAAAAGCTGCACTTCCTCAATCCGGTTCCGCTGCAGCAGATCTACGACCGCTGGATTGCCAAATTCGAGAAATCCCGCTTGAAGGCGCTCGGCGATTTGAAACGACGACTGGAGAAGAAGAGCGATGGCTAGATCGACGTTTGTCTACGTCACCTATATCCGCACGACGCCGGATCGGCTCTGGTCGGCGTTGACCGACGCGGAGTTCATGACGCAGTACTGGTTCGGCATGCACTGCGACAGCCAGTGGACGCCTGGTTCCGCATGGAGGCTGGTGTCGCCCAACGGCGAGGTCCTCGACGCCGGGGAGATCGTCGAGGCCGTTCGGCCACGGCGCCTCGTGATCCGCTGGCGCCACCAGAACAAAGCGGAGCTCAAGGCCGAAGGGGACTCGCTCTGCACGATGGAGCTGGAGCCGAACGGGCCTGCGGTCAAGCTCTCCATCACGCACACCATCGAGCGTGATGCATCGAAACTCATTACGGCTGTCTCGGGAGGCTGGCCAAAAATTCTGTCCAACCTGAAGTCCCTGCTCGAGACGGGTTCCCCTGTGCTCCATGACGCGTATCCGGCGAGCACTCAGCGATAGGAGCGATTAATGACCTCAGAGACTTTGCTGCAGCGACTCGACCCGGCAGCAACGAACACCCATGGATACGCGCCCGTCAATGGATTGAGCATGTATTACGAGATCGAGGGCACGGGCGCGCCGCTGGTCTACATCCCGCCGGCGCTCGGGCACTCCGGACTGAACTCGTTTCCGGAGCTGGCTGCGCGCCACGCGGTTATCAAGATCGATTGGCAGGGACATGGCCGTACGGCAGATATCCCGGAGCGATCGCTGTCGATCGAGCAATACACCGAAGACATCGCGGCGTTGCTCAAGCACCTGCGGATTGCGCGCGCCGATTTCCTTGGTGAAAGCTACGGCGGCGCCGCAGCGGTCATGATGGCCGTGCGATATCCTGCGCTGGTCCGCCGCATTGTGGCGTACGGGGCGACCTACGGTCCACCCGAGATCGCGCACAACCCCGACATGCTGCGTTTCGAGGCGCCGCCAAACGCCGATGCCCGCGCATTTGCGTTTCAGCGAGAGGCATACAAGAAAGTCGCGCCAGATCCGCAGGCCTGGCCACAAATTTGGAACAAGGTGGCCCACCTGGAATGGCGAGGATTCTCGCGCGAGGCGTTGGCGTCGATCGCGGCTCCCGTGCTCATCATCCTCGGCGACCGCGATTTCGTCCGCGTCGAGCATGCGATCGAAACGATGAAATTGATCCCGCGCGCCGAACTCGCCGTAGTGCCCGACGCCGGCCATTTCGCGCTGTCTTCCGAACACGAGAAGGTGATCCCGATCGTCCGGCACTTCCTGGAAAAGCCTGAGACAAGGATCCCGGTCGCGACGGCGGGCATGGGGTACCACCCCGGCGAAACGAGATAAGAGCCGGTGTTGCCATAGCGTCCACCGGTTCGGTTCAGCGGTGCCAACGGGGCGCGGCCCGGCAGAAGGCCGTTCGCAGTGACATCCGCGAGGCACATCGCCGCGCCGAGGCCGGCGCCTGACCCGGTTTCGAGACATTCCAAGTCGGCCAGCCACAGGCTTGCACTCGGTCACCCGGGTGTCCCCTTGGACACTCTCACCGCATCGAGGGGACAACGCTCTTCAACCGGCGCTGAATGCGGACGCTGCACAGGATCGTCGAGAGAAGTGCTGCTACGAGGGCCGCTGACTCGCCCCCTCCTGCTCCGCGCAGTCAAGGCCGTTGCAACGGCCTTGACGAACGCGCGGGCTCGTCAAGCGTTTTGCCGCTGCGTACCGTCTACGCGCTGACTGATGCTGACGAGAGTCTCGCTGGGTCCGACGCGATGGCTGTGCCGTCAACGATGTCCAGATTCAGTTGAACGAAACCCAGCATCGGATGTTCCCGCGCGTTCGATGTCGCAGCGGTTCGTGAAGCAGTGCGCGCAAGCGCTGTCACGAGCAAGCGTCTCGATTTGCTCGAAATTTCGGCTCTTCGTTGATGTAAGGACCAGAAATGTGATATAATTAATAACGGCGATTCATTCTTGAATCCAAACATTCCTCACACAGGGGCAGGATGGCGCTCAACACCCGACAGCTCGCATACCGTGACGAGGACGCCAGGCTCAATGGATTCCTCGCGGTCGATCCGACACGCGGCGACAAGCGGCCCGGTATTCTGGTCGTTCACGGTGGCGCCGGGCTCGACGACCATGCGCGCGGGCGCGCGCGGCGGTTCGCGGAAGCCGGATTCGTGGCGTTCGCCTGCGACATGTACGGCGAGGCCGTCGTCGGCCGCGACGCGATCATGCGCCACGTGATGGAGTTGCGGAACAACCGCGACATGCTCCGCCGGCGCGCCAGCCGGGCGATGGACGTTCTCGCGCAACATCCGGACGTCGACGGACGGATTGCTGCAGTGGGCTATTGCCTTGGCGGGATGGTCGCACTCGAACTCGCCCGCAGCGGTGCCGCGTTGGCGGGAACGGTGAGTGTCCATGGCAGCCTCGACACGCCGCACCCCGCGGCACCGTCAACCGTCCGGGGAAAGATACTTGTGTGTCACGGCGCCCTCGATCCCCACGTGCCGATGACGCAAGTCACCACATTCGCGGAAGAGATGAAGCATGCGGGCGTCGATTACCAATTGATCATCTACGGGACCGCGATGCACGGGTTCACGCACGAGACGGCCACTGGTCAGCAACCGGGTGTTCAGTATGACGAGGCTGCCGACCGACGGTCACTCGTGGCGATCGACGGGTTTTTGCGAGAGGTGTTTGCCCCAACTCGACCCTCATTTCAGGGCCTCAACTGACGCACGCGGAGGAGTAGTCGACTCATGGGTGCTGCGCATCAAGCCGGCGGCCAGTGCACCAGACGCGGGATGCTAACGGCGTTGCTCGCATTCCCGACAGCGGTCCGTGTCGCGGGCGCCGTCGCGAGGCAGGCTCGGTGGCCCACGCCTCGTGTCCGCCCCCAGGATCGTGGGTGGCCTGATGCAACCGAATGGGCGGCTCTCGGTGCCGCTACCGAAGGCAATCTGATTGTTCCAGTGGCCCTCCTGCAGCCGTGTGCCGACGATCCGTCCTCGCCGGCGTGCCTTGAGCGCCGCAAGAACCTGCGCAACCCGTACTTCCTTGGTGATGATCCTGCAGGCACCCAGGTGTCGGGCTGGTTCAATGCCTGGGAACCGCACGTCAGCGCATATGCGGTCGCCGCACGGACGCCCGCGCATGTGGCTGCCGCCGTGAACTTCGCCCGAGAGCATCATCTACGTCTCGTCGTGAAGGGCGGCGGTCACAGCTATCAAGGCACATCGAGCGCCCCGGATTCTCTTCTCATCTGGACGCGCCACATGCGGCACATCACCCTGCATGACGGGTTCGTACCCCGCGATTGCGAACAGCGCCTTCGCCCGGTTCCCGCGGTGTCGGCCGAAGCCGGCTGCCTGTGGATCGACGTGTATCGGGAAGTGACCACCAAGGCGAAGCGCTACGTGCAAGGTGGCGGCTGTGCGACGGTCGGAGTCGCCGGTCTCGTCCAGAGCGGTGGCTTCGGGTCGTTTTCGAGAGGTTTCGGAACGGCGGCGTCGCAACTGCTCGAAGCCGAAGTCGTCACGGCAGACGGCCGCATCCGGATTGTCAACCCACGGCGCGATCCTGACTTGTTCTGGGCGTTGAAGGGTGGCGGCGGCGGCACCTTCGGAGTCGTGACTCGGGTGACGCTGCGGACGCATGACCTGCCAGCGTCGTTTGGGTCGGTCACGGCATCAATCAAGGCCGCGTCATCGGCTGCGTTTGCGGATCTCGTCGCTCAGCTGATGAACCTGTGCGCGACGTCCCTGGTGAATCCGCACTGGGGAGAGACCGTCTCGCTGCAGCCCGCCTACGGACTCAAGATTGGGATGGTCAGCCAGGGGCTGACGCGCGAGCAAATGCGCCAGGCGTGGCAGCCGTTCTGGGAGTGGGTCACCGCTCGTCCAGACAGATACGCGTTCGAGCAGCCGCCGGCGATCGGCACGCGTTCCGCCGCCACATGGTGGGATATGGATCGGCGACGCACAGAAGACCCTGCGGACGTGATCTTCGACGATCGTCCCACGGCCGATCCGACGCACGCGTGGTGGTCCGGTGACGCGGAGCAGGTCAGTGCCTTTCTCCATGGCTACGATTCCGTGTGGCTGCCACGCGCGCTTCTCGCACCCGGGCATCGCCGAGAGCTCGTCGCCGCCCTGTGCGATGCGACCCAGGACACTGCGGTCACGCTGCATCTCAACAAGGCGCTCGCTGGAGCGCCCGACGACGCGGTCGCCGCCACCAGGCAGACAGCCATGAATCCGATCGTGCTCGACTCGTTTGCCCTCGCCATTGTCGCGAACGGCGGACCGCCCCCGATCGCGCAGCTCGGGTTGCGGCTCGATGTTGAAGGAGCCCAGCGCAACGCGGCGTCAGTAGACCGCGCGATGCGGCAACTGCGACGCATTGTGCCGGGGGCAGGCTCCTACGTTTCCGAATCCAACTACTTCAACAGAAGGTGGCAGTCGGCATTCTGGGGCAAGAACTACGCGCGGCTCCGCGCGATCAAGTCACGCTACGATCCTACCGGTTTGTTCTACGTTCATCACGGTATCGGGAGTGAATTGTGGCGCGAAGGAGGATTCGAACCAGCGTAGAGGAATGGCTGATCGCACCCATCATGAGCCGTTGGAAAGTGACTCGTCTCTACAAGCTGAGGCCAAACATGGCATTCAGTTCACGGCGTCCTTCATTGGTCACACGAAGGGCGCGGGTATCGCGGACGCGCACAAGCCACCTGGCTGTCAGGAGCGCTTTGAGGAGCTCTGCACCGACGGCGCCTGCGAGATGCGGCCGGCGCTCGCTCCAGTCGAGGCATTGACGCGTCAGCGCACGTCGCGGCATCCGTAGCGCGCCAAGGTCGATACCGATTGTCGCGAGGCCCCGAATACCGCTCGGCGTCACCAGGTATCCCTTTCCTTCTGGCAGGAGCCATCGTTTACGCTGCAACGCCTCCGTGATCTCCACCCCAAGGCTGCCAGCGAGGTGGTCGTAGCACGATCTCGCGTACCTAAGCATCGGTGTCTGCCGTGAAGGCAGTCGGGGCACGTGGTCTCTTGGCATGAGCGCGGCGATCGACTCGACGGCCGTCGCGACCTCCGCATTCGCGAGTTTGTAGAACCGATGGCGTCCACGACGCTCGACCGCCAGAAGACCCGCTCGGAGCAACTTCGCGAGATGCCCGCTCGCCGACTGGGCTGATACGTTTGCATGAAACGCCAATTCGCTCGCGGGCTTCGATCGGCCTTCAAGCAGACTCCAGAGCATGACGGCCCGAGCGGGTTCGCCGACGAGCACGGCGACCGCCCGGACGCGTTCGACGGCGGTGACCTCGTCGACATCCATAGTTCAATTGTAGCTGAAATGTCTGTGCTACTTCCTTCGAGATACTGGCGACGTCATTCAAGGGAGCACAACGACATGACAGACGACATCGAACGTCGGGACTTCTTGAGGCATGGGGCGACTGTCCTTGGTAGCGCCTTCGCGTATGGGCCCTCCCTTGCCGCTGCAAACACGTCCGCTCTGACTTCGGCGGGCGAACCCATCGGCGAACAGACCTCTTCGGGTCTGCGTTTCGCGGTGATCTTCGAGGTGAAGCCGAGCGAGCAAGGGCGAGGTCAATACCTGGAACTGGCAGCGGCATTGCGGCCTCGGCTGGATCGGGTTGATGGATTCCGTTCGATAGAACGATTCGCGAGCCGCGCGCGTCCCGGGTGGCTGCTCTCGTTGTCCCAGTGGGCTGACGAAGCCGCCCTGACGCGCTGGCGCACGCATCCCGAACACCATGCCGCCCAAGAGAAAGGTCGCAATGGGATTTTCGATGACTATCGGCTGCGCGTTGGACAGGTCGTCAGCCTGGAACATAGCGATGCGTCTGGGCCGTGGCGTCCGGCCAGACGAACGGCCTACAACGATCCGAGAAGACGCGCGCCGCGCTTCGTGGTTCTGGCGTCGGCAACGGTCAGCGACGAAGCCACGCGGTCTCGCGTGGATTCAGAGTTCACGCGTTTGGATGGCGTGGCGCATCAGGACAAGGGATCCGCGGGCAGCGAGTTGTTCGAGAGCCTGCCATCATCGCCATATGGTCTCGTGGCCCTGAGCGTCTGGCCCGGCGAAGAGGGAGCATCACGCTGGAGCCGTCAGGTCACGACGGCACTACGTCGGTTCACGAGCCGTGGAGTCGTCTGGCAGGTCGCGATCGTCGAAGTCGAGCGCGACTACGGACTGCTATGTCGCGAGGAAGCTCCCCAATATTTCGGCGCGCCGGCGACGCGGGCCGAGGCTGTGCCGGCGACCCCGGAACTGATTCGAATTCCGTGGACGGGCACGTCTCTGACGCTCGGACTCCGACATCTACCGCCTCGAGGGGCAACGGATGTCGACCCGTCGAAGATCGTGCTCTTCGTCCACGGATCCTCGTTTCCGTCTGATCTGGCAGCGGCTTACCGCTTCGACGGTCACTCGTGGATGGACGACCTCTCTGAGGCCGGCTACGACGTATGGGCGCTTGATTTCGCGGGGTACGGGCATTCGGATCGCTACACGAATTCGCTACAGGCACCGGGGCGCCACGACCCACCTGGGCGGGCGGAGGTGTGCAGCCAGCAACTGATGACCGCCATCCTCGAAATCTGCGAACGACGAGGCGCGCCGGCCGTTTCGGTGATCGCCCACTCATGGGGCACTCTGGCTGCCGGCATCTGCACCACGAGCCGACCGGCCGTCGTGAGTCGGCTTGTTCTGTTTGGGCCGGTGACGCGCCGAGAGCCGACCTCCCGAAGTACGGCTACAAAAGCGAAAGAACCCTCGTTCGTCTACGTCACGATCGAGGATCAGCGAAACCGGTTCCTCGGGTATGTGCCACGCGGCAATGCCCCAGTGTTGGAGGAACGTCATTTCGACGAGTGGGCGCAGACGTACTTGGATAGCGATCCCGAGAGCCGCACCAGAGTTCCCGCAAGCGTGCGGGTTCCGAACGGACCAAGTGTCGACATTGATCGAGCGTGGGCTGGTCACTTCGTTTACGACCCTGCTCAAGTCGTCTGTCCAACGCTGATCATCAGGGGCGAATGGGACAGCGTGACGCGGAATGCCGACGCGCGGTGGCTCTCGCAGGCCCTCACGAACTGCCCACTGAAGCGTGACGTCGTGATCCCTCGCGGCACGCACGTGATGCACTTGGAAACCAGTCGATTCGATCTGTACCGGTCGGTGCGCACCTTCCTCGGCGGGACCAGCGAGGGGGAACAACTGCAGTCGCCGGCACCCAGCCACCGCGCGAAGGGAAAACAGCCTCGATGAGCGCGCTCGGCCGAATGCGGTGCCGCACAAGCGCCTGGTTTCGAAAGCATCCAATTGGCAGCTTTTATGCCGCTGTCGTGCTCTTTTCCTGGCTCTCGTTCGCGGTCGTCGTCGGGCCGAGGCTCGCCCGGGGCGAATCAATGCAGCCGGCAGACGCCTTCGTCCTCTTTCCGCTGCTAGTCGTCAGTGTTGCTGTGGTAAGCGTTGTTGCCACGCGTGCGGTGGAAGGCTCAGCCGGCACCCGAGCGTTAGCCGCACGGATGCACCACTGGCGTTTCGGCGTGCGCTGGTATGTCAGCGCGCTGCTTCTTCCACCGGCGGTCATCCTTGTCGTACTCGGCGTTTTGAGTCGGATGTCGGAGACCTTCACGCCAGGGTTCTTCATCTGGGGCATTCTCTTCGGAGTGTTTCCTGGAGTATTTGAGGAAATCGGTTGGACGGGATACCTCCTTCCGCAGCTCGGGCAGCGGTTCACGCCCCTGGTGAGCGCCACGCTTCTTGGCGTGATGTGGGCGTGCTGGCATCTGCCGGTCGTGAACTTCCTCGGCGCAGCCGGTCCGCACGGGTCGGCGCTGCCGTTCTTCTTTCTGGCCTTCGCCGCCGTCCTCACGGCCATGCGCATTCTGATGACATGGATCTACGTGCACACCGAAAGCGTGCTTCCCGCGCAGTTGATGCATGCCAGTTCGACCGGCTCGCTGGTGCTGCTCAGCCCGCCCCACATCTCTGCGGCTGACGAGGCGTTCTGGTACGCGCTTTATGCGCTGGCGCTGTGGGTGGTTGTGGGGGCCGTGACATTCGTCTCCTATGCGCGAATTTCGCATTGACATCGCGGAATCGGAACTGGTCGATCTCTGCCATCGCCTGGAGCGAAGTCGACGTCCAAGGGGTGTCACCGAAGATGGCGGCTTGCCATTGGTCCACGTCGATGCGCTCGTGAAGCACTGGCTGGAAGCGTTCGACTGGCGTCGGCAGGAAGCACTGCTGAATCAGCTGCCGCAGTTCATTCAAGACGTGTCCGGCACGCAGCTGCACTATCTCCACGCGCGCTGCTCTCGACGTTCGGCCATGCCGCTGGTCTTGCTACACGGCTGGCCCGGATCGTTCGTCGAGATGCGGCACGTCGTTCCGCGTCTCGTCCGAGACTTTCATGTGGTGGTGCCGTCCCTGCCCGGTTATGGATTCTCGCCGCTGCCTGCCGCGGGCTATTCGAACGCGCGGATTGCCGAGGTCGTGGCGAACCTGATGTCGGCTCTCGGCTATGAGAGATTTGGCGTGCAAGGCGGCGATTGGGGAGCTGGCATCGGGACGTGGCTGGCGTTGAAATACGCTCGCCGAGTCGTCGGCCTCCATCTCAACTACATTCCCGGATCGTACGCCCCGTTCGTCGTCGGCGAGCACACCGATGAGGAGCTGGCGTTCCTGCGTCGCAAGGACGAATGGGCCGCGGAAGCCGGGGCATATGGACATGTGCAGCGCACAAGACCACTGACGATCGCCTACGGTCTGACCGATTCGCCGATTGGGCTCGCCGCGTGGATCGCGGAGAAGTTCGTCGAATGGTCGGACCCTCGGACCCGTCCGGGATTCAACGACATCCTCACGAACATCTCTCTCTATTGGTTCACGAACACGATCGCGTCATCAGTGCGGCTGTACTTCGAGTCTGAACGGACGCCGCTGGCCTTCGCTCGGACGACGCGCGTCGGGGTTCCGACTGGGATTCTGCGATGCCCGCTCGAGGCGCCGTTTCCGCCACGGTCGTGGATTGAGCGCGGTTACGACGTGACACACTGGACCGATGCCGAGCGCGGGGGGCACTTCGCCGCACTCGAGATCCCGGACGCTTTCGTCGGCGACGTGTGTCGATTCTTCGGCGCCCACGGAGCACGTGCTGTCTGACGGGTTGAATCAACAAAACCGGCGTTCTCCACGCGGCTGGCACTCATGCGACTGGCGCACTCGTGCGTCCGCCGGACACCGCGGCGGCCGATCGCGCGCCTCGGTGGGTGCAGCTAAACGCCACGAGGAGGCACGCGACAACGATAGTCGACAGCACCAGAGGAGCGGCGAAGAAAAACATCCACGACAGGACACCGATCGCCGTGTACAGTGCCGCGAGCGTCAGGATGGTCGCGCGCAGTCTCCGCGCCTCGGACCGCGCGAGTGCGGCGATCTGCCATGTAATGATCGCGAGCGCGACGAGATAACACGTGATGCTGAGGCCGAATCCGAAGTAGAAGCCCCAGTAGGTGGCATCCGAACCCATCGCGACGAAGTGAACGGACTTCATGGCGCCGACGACGCCCGTCGCGGCGGCGCCGGTCGCCGGCGTCCACGGGGCGCCGAGCGTGTGGCCGACGGCGAAGAGCAGCGCGACGATCGATGCGGCGCGCAGCCAGAATGTCGGAGTGGACGTGCTGATCAGTGGGCTCATCGCGCAGCCGCTCCTTGATCGGCGGCTGCCGCCGCCGCCGTGACGCGTGCAGCGAAGAGATCCAGGAGCGTGCCCCAGCCGCCTGCCGCACTGACGGCCGTCCGCATCGTTGCGCCCTCGGGGCCCATGCGCTCGAAGTTCCGATGTTCCAGATCGACGCGCGTCTGTCCGCCGCCGGCATCGATGAAGCGCACCTCGACTTCGCTCGCGCGCGTCAGGTCGGGCTCGAATCCCCATTGAGCGGTGATCTGCCACGCGATGACCATCAGGTGCGGCGGATCCCAGACCAGCACTTGCCCCCAGGGACACTCGGTGCCATCTTCCTGCTGCGAGTAGCAGCGACCGCCGACCCGCCCTTCGATAATGGCCTTCGTCATCGGCGACTTGCCGATGTGGTGCGTGCGTGGCCACCACGAATCGAAGTCCGCGGTGAACACCCGGAAGGCGTGGCCCGGCGTGGCCGCCACGGTAATGGATCGGCGTACGGATCCATCGGCGTCAATCGTCATCGCTGGTTCCTTTCGACTCTGGACTTGAAGGATGAGAGAGCACTTCCCCAGAACTGATCGAAATAGCGGCGCAGCTCGTCGAAGCCCTCGCGGTCGATCGCGTACACGCGACGCGCGCCGACGGCCGTGTGGGTAACCAGCCGGGCGTCTTTGAGGATCCGCAGGTGCTGGGAAATGGCGGGACGACTCATCGGGAAGTGCCCCGAGAGTTCGCCCACCGGAAGCGGCCCGGCGGCCAGACGCACCAGGATCGCGCGGCGAGTGGCGTCGCCCAGCGCATCGAGCTGGCGTTCGTGGTAAGAAGTCACTTACCGTAAATATATGCTTACCAGTTTAGATGTCAAGGCGTCGGATCGAATGAGGCTGCCCATTCAACAAAGCAGGCAGTGCATGAATCTCAGGTCGGTCGCCTGTTGGCCTCAGGTCGGAATGACGATGTTGAAGCTCGGCTCTCCGACCATGACCGCGTCAATCTCTGCGCGCAGCGCTGCGATGTATGGCGTGCGAAGGTGCGCCTCGAGGTCATCAAGGCTGCGCCAGCGTTCGTACACGACGAACGCGTCAGCATTGTCGGTCTCTCGATGGAGCTGATAGGTCAGCACACCAGCCTCTCGCGCTGTCTGCGCGGAGGCCTCGCCGAAGGCTGCCGCGAGCCGCGCGCCTGCACCGGTACGTACGCGAAAGCGCGCGATAATCGCCAGGGGCTGACGCCGATCGCCGAGTTGACGCTCAAACCCAGCGATAATTCCGCCGACTTCATCTGCTCCCGCGGTGTTCATGACGTGTGTCATTCCTTTCTCCCTGACTGAGGTGCGCACGACTTCAAGTGTTGATGTCCTGCCTCACCTTGAAGTACTCCTGCAGGCGGGCGAAATAGATTCCCCAACCCGTCGTACAGACGGCATATGCCTCGTCGGCCGTCGGATAGCCGCGTTGTGTGAAGAGGAGCTCGGAGCCTTGGTCCGCAGCACGAAGCTCGAAGACGATGGTCGTCCCGACCCACTCCGGCCTGAATGACGACAGTACCGTCCATGCAACCCGGCGTGGGTGTGACAGTTCGTCGATTCTGACAACCGTTGCTTTGTCCCCGCCGTAGAAGCGAAATTCGCCGTGGCCGCCGACATGCGCATCCATGTGGGCATCGGGCGTCCACCAGCGCCGCACACCTTCCGACGTCGTCAGTGCGGCGTAGGCGACCGAAGGTGGAGCACTCAAGCGCACCAAGTGCATGATGTCGGGCATCGAGGCACCTATCCGGAATTCGGAAACCGATCGCGCAGACTGTTCGCGGTCTTGCAGACCTTCCGATCGAACGGCCCGCCGGTCGTCATGTTCACCCGCTCACGCCTCGGCACACGTGAAGTCCTGGAATTTCGAGAGCATCACCGACCAACCGTCGCCAATTGCCGTCGCCCAATGCTCGGCGTGCTTGCGGAAACGATCGAGATTGCGGTGTTCGAGGCTCACTTCTGTGCCGCCGCCCGGTGCCGGAGCGAAACAGATTTCAACCTCGGTAACCAGGCTGGCGTCATAGCGGCGTTCGGCGTCTAGTTGCCACGCAAGGATCAGCCGTTCAGGCGGTTCCCAGGCCAGGACCGTGCCCCACTGCGTCTCACG
>DASZVJ010000196.1:0-9633 GCA_035547155.1 Vicinamibacterales bacterium | reverse complement strand
GCGCGGGCCGCGGCAACCGCGCGCGGGCGGCAGGCAGGGTAGGGAGATGCAACGCGCTCCAGACGGACGCGTGACGCGGACGGTGTCGTCGATCGCGCTCTTCGCGATCGGATTGGCGATCGCCGCGTTGCCCGCGCTCGCGCAAGAGACTGCAGCGGGAACGGACACGCGCCGCGTCGCGGTCGATACCGTCGTCGGCACGCAGGATTACGTCGATGATGGCGGCACGTGGCCCGCGCAGTATGTGGTCGACGCGTTCATGACTGCGCAGGTACATCCGCACTGGCAGATGTCGTTCCGTCCCAAAGTCTGGCGCACGCGTGGCGACTGGGACCTGCTCGTCGATCAGCTGTCGATCGAGACGGACTTTCATCGTGGCAGCAACTGGCGCATTGAAGCCGGCCGATTCCCGATGCCGATCGGCCTCGGCATGACCGAGAATCGCGCGGATCTCAATGCCGGCATGATCTGGTGGCATCGCGCGTACTACATGCCGCTGCCGACGCTCGGCGCGGACGTCCCGCGCGTGTCGCTCGCGTCGGCCGTCTATCCGGAGGGCGTGCAGATCAGCACGTCTGCGTCGCACTGGGACGCGCGTGCCGCGCTCGTCGATCGCGCGCCGGTGCAGTTCTGGCGCGCGGCACCGGGATCGACGCGCGGGCCGAACGGCGTCCTCGGCGGCGGCGTCACGCCGTGGCAGGGATTCCGTCTTGGCGCGGGCGTCGCGTGGGGGCAGTTCGCCGATGCAACCGACGCGCGCGGCGGGCTCGATTATCGGATGGCGAGCGTCGAGGGCGAGTACGCGTTCGGGTACACGAAGATCAGCGGTGAATGGACGCACGATCGCTTCGAGACGATCATCGGCGATCAGATGTCGCAGGGATGGACGCTGCAAGCGCAGCAGACGTTGACGCCGCGCCTGTTCCTGCACACGCGCGTCAGCGCGATCGCCTCACCGGAAGTCTCGAAATACGCGACGACGATCGATCGCCAGTATCGATCGATCGACACGACGATCGGCTACCGCCTCACGCCGCAGCTCACGCTCCGCCTCGGCCACACCGCGATGCGCGGTTTCACGAGCCCCGGCTACGACCAGCAGGCTGGCTTCTCGTTCATGTGGACGAGACGATGGTGGTAAGAGGAAACTTCGAACTATGAACTTCGAACTTTGAAATAAGAACCACTTCCACGTTTCGAAGTTCCAAGTTCGAAGTTCCGTCAGGGTAGCTCTCGCACCCAGATATTCCTGAAGCTGATCGGCTCGCTCTTGTCGCCGTGCGCCTGCAGTTTGATGGGCGCGCCATCGAAGGCTTTGTAGAACGGCTTGCCGATGTAGAGCGTCTCGCCCTTCAGCTCGACGTGGTTCTGAATCAGCACGCCGTTGTGAAACGCCGTCACGTAGGCGGGCGTCTTCAGTGAGCCGTCCGCGTTGAACGCCGGTGCGGTCCAGACGACGTCGTAGACCTGCCATTCGCCGGGCTTGCGCATCGCGTTGGCGAGCGGAATGTACTGCTTGTAGATGCTGCCGGCCTGGCCGTTGACGTACGTCTTGTTCTCGTACGAATCGAGCACCTGCAGCTCGTAGCCGGAATCACCCGTTCCCGTCGACGCGAGGAACACGCCGCTATTGCCGCGCGCCTGGTCGGTGCCGGTGATGTTCGTCGGGATCCGCCATTCGACGTGCAGCTGGTAGTCCTTGAACCGGCGCTTCGTCTCGATGTTGCCAGCCTGCTTGTTGACGGTGATGACGCCGTCCGCGACGGTCCAGCCCGCCGGTGACTTGCTGTCCTTGTTCGAGACCCACTCGTCGAGATTGCGGCCGTCGAACAGGACGATGGCGTCGGAGGGCGGCGCACCGGCGGTGGCGCCGGGCGTCACGATCTTGGGAACCGGTTCCCAGACTTCGGTGTCTTGTGGACGTGGGCGAGGTGCAGACGCCGCGTCGCCGCCCTGCGGAGCCGGTGCCTGCTGCGCGGAGAGCACGACAGCGGACGCACAGACCACGGCACACCCGAACGAACGAAGGATCAGATTGCGCATGCGGGGCATTGTGATCGCGAGGCGCGGAAGTGTCAATGCAGGCGGCCGTCGGCGGTCCGCCGTCTTCGGGCGACCGCAAGCTGGCGACGGCAGCTAGAATCTCCTGACCAGGTCAACCGATGCTGATGCGTGTGCTTCGGCCGTGTCGCTCGCCTTACAGGCGCGCGGTGTACGTGTGCGCGCTGAGCGCGGTGGCAGCCTTCCTGCTGCCGCCCGTCGCCGCCCGACAAGGCCAGCCCGGCACCGCGCTCGTCATCGGCCGCGTGCTCGAGGCGGACTCCGATCGTCCCATCGCCGGCGTCATCGTGACGCTGGCTCCGGCCGCGCCTGGCGCCACGACCAACGGTCGGACGGCTCCGCCGCTGCGCGCCATGACCGACGCGCGAGGACGATTCATCTTGCGGGACATCGACGCCGGACGCTATCAGCTGACGGCGGCCGTCGGCGGCAACGGCTTCTCGCCGAGTGGATTTCTCGTCACCGGATCCGGCTATCAGATCGGCGCGTATCTGAACGGCGGCTATGGACAGCGGCGTCCCGGGGGGCCACTGGCGCCGCTCGAGATTGCGGATGGACAGGTTGTCGCCGACGCGGCGATTCATCTGTGGAAGGGCGCCGCCATCGAAGGCACCGTCGTCGACGAAGCGGGCGAGCCGTTCGTCGGCGTGTTCGTCGCTGCCGTGCGACGCAGCAGCGACGGCCGTCTGTCGACCGGACCATCCACGCATACCGACGATCGCGGTTGGTACCGGCTCGGCACGCTGCTGCCCGGCGAGTATCTCGTCGTCGTCCCGCAGAAGCAGAACGTGTTTCCGGCGGCAGCGGTCACCTCGATCGCGCTCGCGCCTAGAGGCTCACCTGGCGCACGGCCGTTCGGCGACACGACGTCGCAAGCCCAGCCATCCAACGGCCTGCGCGTGGGATCGATGGTCGTGTCGGCGGGCACGTCGCCCGACACAACGAACATGATTCCGCCACACGTCGCGGGCGACATCGTGCGCGTGTATCGGACGACGTTCTATCCGTCCGCGACGGTCGCGCGCCGCGCGACGCCGATTCGCGTCGGGGCCGGCGAGACGCATCGCGGCGCGGACGTCAGCCTCGAGCCTCAGGCCGCGGTCGCCGTCTCCGGCACCGTCGTCGATGCGTTGGGTCCAGTGCCGAACTTCGGCGTCCATCTCATGCCCGCGGATGCGGACGACGGTTCGAGCGTGCTCGAAGCCGCAACGACGGCGACGGACGCGCGCGGCGCGTTCGTTTTTCCATTGGTGCCCGCCGGTTCGTACACGCTGCGTGCCGAGCGCAATCTTCCAGTGCCCGGCATGACGAACACGGGTGGACGAACGTCGGATCTCGGCGGATCGTTTGCCATGCAGTCGGTCGCCGTCGGATCGACGCCCGTGACGGACGTCGCGCTGGTGATCAGACCAGGCGTGCACGTGCGTGGCCGCGCCGAGTTCGAGGGTGCGGGCGACCAGCCTGTCGGAGGGCGCACCACACTCACGCTGATGCCGACGCCTCCGGTGTACCGCTCGTTCGGTCTGCACGGCAGCGTCGTCGACAGCCAGGGCGGCGTGATGTTCGGTCCCGTCGTACCAGGCCGATATCTCATCACGATCAACACCGCGCCGCCTTGGACGCTGGCGTCTGTAGTGGCCGGCGATCGCGACCTGACGGATCGCGCGTTCGATCTCGACGAGAACATCGACGATCTCGTCGTGACATTCACCAATACCCCGTCGACGATCTCAGGCAGCGTGCGCGTGCCTGCGGGGACGGCCGCCGATGCGATGTCGGTGTGTCTGTTCCCATCCGATCGCACGCGGTGGCGCGATGCGTCCGCCGGCACGCGGTCGTTCCAGGTGACGGGCGTGTCCGCGTCCGGTGCGTTCAGTTTCTCGACGGTGATGCCAGGGTCGTATGTCGTCGCGGCCGTGAGCGACGACAGCGCGGCCGACTGGCCGGACGTGTCGCTGCTCACGGCACTCGCCGGCGCCGGTCAGTCCGTTGTCGTCGCACCGCGCCAGTCACTGAACGTGACGCTCGAGCCTGTCACCGTGAGGCGGGCGCCATGAGCGCGCGCGTGTGGCTGATCGCGACGTGCGTGTTGTCGTCGCTGACGATGCTTGGCGCCGCGCCGCAGAGCGGCACGCGCGATCTTGCGCCGCTGAGCCCGACAGGCAGCGGCGCGATCGGCGGCGTCGTGACCAGCGATGCGTCCGACAGACCCCCTGTGCGCCGCGCGCTCGTGACGTTGTCCGGCGGCGGCGCGAGCGGACGTACCGTGACCGACGACGCGGGACGGTTCGTCTTCGATCGACTGCCGGCCGGGCGATACACCGTCACAGTCGCGAAAGCTGCGTTTGTCACGACGTACTATGGCAGTCCGCGCGTGGGTCGCGGACCTGGAACCCCCATTCCTCTCGCGGATGGTCAGCGCGTGACGACGCTGGCGGTGACGCTCGCGCGCGGCGCCGCGATCGAAGGCGCGTTGCGCGATGGGACCGGAACGGCGCTCTCGAGCGGACAGGTGCGCGCGCAGCAGGTCGTGGTCGTCAACGGCGAGCGGACGTTCGTGGATGTGCCTGGCATTCTGCCGTGGGCGACGACGGACGATCGCGGGGTCTACCGGAACTACGGTCTGCCGCCAGGCGAGTACGTCGTCAGCGCCACCGGCGGCGGGGCGGGCGTCGCGCACGTCATCACCCAGGAAGAGCTCGACGACGCCAATCGACTGGCTCGATCGCCCGGCACGGCGGCGGCGAGATCTACGAGTGCGCCGCGCCCTCAACCGGAATTCGCGCGAGTGCTGACGTTCCACCCCGGCGCGACGGCGCCCTCGCAGGCACAGGCAATCACGCTGCGCGCGGGCGAAGAGCGGACGGGCGTCGACATCGTCAGCCAACTCGCGCGCGTGTCGCGGATCTCCGGCGTCGTGCTCGGCGAGAACGGCAAGCCCGAGCGCGCAGGGCTGATCGGCATCGTGAATCTAACGACGGGCGCGTTGTATCTGAGTCCGGGCGGCGTGCGGGCGGACGCCGAGGGGCGATTCGCGACGACACCGATGCCTGCGGGGCGATATCAGTTCTTTGGCCGCGTCAGAGCGTCCGACGCGCCAGACGGATCGGCGCGCGATTTCTGGCTCAACACGGACGTCGAGCTCGGCGAACAGGATATGTCTGGCGTCGTCCTGCAGTTTCAGCCGGGTGCGGCGGTCGCAGGGCGCATCACGTTGGATGGCGTCAACGCGCGATCGTTCGTCCGCGATCGTATTCGTGTCGCGCTCACGCCAGTCGATTCGATCGCGAACGACGCGATGTCGCCGGCGCCGGTGTCGATCGATGCTGACGGGACGTTCGCGCTCCCGAGCGTCGCGCCGGGAAGATATCGAATCGCTGTGACCGGATTGGGCGCCTGGGCCGCGGAATCCGCGTCACATGGCGGCCGCAATTGGCTCGACGAGGCGATCGAGATCAAGGCCGGCGAGACCGTTGGCGACGTCGTCGTCACGCTGACGGACCGCCTGACGGAGATTACGGGCACGCTGTTCGATCAGCTCGGCCGTCCCGCGCCGGAATACGCCGTCGTCGTCTATCCCGTCGATCCAGCCTTGCGCACGAGCGCCCCGCGCCGATCGAGCGGTCTCGTGCGTCTCGGCACGGACGGCTCGTATTCGATCATCGGCCTTCCTTCAGGCGACTACTTGCTCGCCGCGGTGACCGATCTCGATCCCACGCAGTTGGCCGACCCCGCATTTCTCGACGCGATGAGCGCCGCTGCGATTCGAATCACGTTGTCGGACGGCGAGCGGAAGCGTCAGGACATTCGATTGGGGACGAGGTAGGCACCAGGCGGCCACAAGGGCGCCCCTGCGAATTTCGTAGCCCGTAGCCTGTCGCCCGTAGCCCACGTAGGGGCCGCCCTCGTGGCGGCCCAGCGATCCCGTAGCCCGTGGACTGTAGCCCGCAGTCCGCAATGAGAGGCAGATAGCCCGATAGCCCGATGTCAGATAGTGCGATAGCGAGCTAGCGCGATAGCGAGATACAGCGTTCACCGCTAGAATCATCCCCCATGTCTGCTCCCGAACCCTGGCTCCGCGGTCCCGTCGATGGCATTGCGCCGGTGCTGATGCCCGCGGCACACGCGTTGCTGCAGGCGAACGAAGACGTCGCGACACTCGCCCCGACAGTGTCCGTCGATCTGCTGTGGCGCGCGCACGGTGCGGCGACGGCGGGCTTTCACCTGATTCATCTGGCCGGCGCGCTCGATCGCATCTTCACGTACGCACGCGGCGAGATGCTCAACGACGCGCAGAAGGCCGCGGCGAAAGCGGAAGCTGTGGCGCATCCGGAGCGCGACGGCGCCGCGCTCGCGCGTATTGTCGACGAGGCCATTCAGCGCGCGCTCGCCCAGTTGCGTGCGACGCCGGCCGAGCGCGTGCTCGACGAGCGCCGCGTCGGGCGCGCAGGACTGCCGTCGACGGTGCTGGGCTGTCTGTTCCACGGCGCCGAGCACAGCACCCGGCACTCCGGGCAGTTCATCACGACGATCAAGATCCAAAGCTCGCTATAATCGCGAGCACTATGGACATCCTCTGGTGGCACTGGCTCGTGCTGGGCCTGCTGCTCGTCGTGGGCGAGCTGGCGACGCCGGGCGGGTTCTACCTGATCTTCTTCGGGCTGGCGGCGATCGTCATCGGCCTGCTGGCGTCGGTTGGACTCGCTGGATCGGAGCCGGTGCAGGTGCTGGCGTTCTCGGTGCTGTCGGTCGCCCTGCTGGTGCTGTTCCGCGCGCGGCTGCTGCGCTGGATGCAGCGCGATCCGCAGGCGCCGGCGATTGACACGCTCGTCGGCGAGATCGGCACCGCGATCGACGCGCTCGCGCCGGACGCGGTCGGCAAGGTCGAGCTGCGCGGCACGTCGTGGTCGGCGCGCAACAGCTCGGAGTCGGTGATCCGCACCGGCGAGCGCTGCCGCGTCGTCCGGGTCGAAGGCTTGATGCTCCACGTCTGGCCCGAAGGAGGGCGTTCATGAGCGGCACTCTGGTCGTCGTCGTCCTGCTCGCGATCTTCGCGCTGATCGTCGTCGCGCGCACGGCTGTCGTCGTGCCGCAGCAGAGCGCGTACGTCGTCGAGCGCCTGGGCCGGTTCTCGGGCGTGCTCAGCGCCGGCTTCCACGTCCTCGTGCCGTTCATGGACGTGATCCGCTATCGCCACTCGCTGAAGGAGATGGCGATCGACATCCCGGCGCAGGTCTGCATCACGCGCGACAACGTGCAGGTCGGCGTCGACGGCATCCTCTACCTGAAAGTCCTCAATCCCGAGCGTGCGTCGTACGGCATCCACGACTACGCGTTCGCGATTACGCAGCTCGCGCAAACGAACCTGCGGAGCGAGATCGGCAAGATCGATCTCGATCGCACGTTCGAAGAGCGCATGAACATCAACGCGTCGGTCGTCACCGAGCTCGACAAGGCGTCCGAGCCGTGGGGCGTGAAGGTGCTGCGGTACGAGATCAAGAACATCACGCCGCCGCAGGACGTGCTGGCCGCGATGGAGAAGCAGATGCGCGCCGAGCGCGAGAAGCGCGCGGTGATCCTGAACTCCGAGGGCGCGCGCGACGCGGCGATCAACAACGCGGAAGGCGAGAAGCAGCAGGTGATCAAGGCGTCGGAAGCGCGGCGCCAGCAGCAGATCAATGAGGCGCAGGGCCAGGCCGAAGCCATTCTCGCGGTCGCGCACGCGACGGCCGAAGGCATCCGGCAGGTGGCGGAGGCCATCCGTCAGCCCGGAGGCCTCGAGGCGACGCAGCTGCGCGTCGCCGAGCAGTACGTCGGACAGTTCGGCAACCTCGCGCAGAAGTCGAACACGCTGATCCTGCCGGCCAACGTCGCCGACGTGGCGTCGATGGTCTCGGTCGCGATGCGCGTCTTCCAGACCGACACCAAGAAGTAACGTCGGCCGCGAGTGATCCGGGACGCGCGATAATACGTCTCATGACGTGCGTGCGATTCCGGATCCTCTCGCTACTCGTCACTCTCGCCGTCGCCGCGGCGTGCGGCCGCGCGCCAACGCCGGCCTCGACGTCCAACGCGGGCGACGCCAGCAACGCGCCACTGCTCGACGCCGGGCAGCAGGCCCAGGCGCAGAAGACGGTCATCCTGTTTCTCGGTGACAGCCTGACCGCGGGACTCGGATTGACGCTCGCGCAGGCCTATCCCAATCGCATCCTCGAGCTCTTCGCCGGTGAAGGCTACGGCGAGATCGACGTCGAGAACGCCGGCGTCTCCGGCGACACGACGGCCGGCGGCCTGCGGCGCATCGAGTCGCTGCTCGAGCCGAACGTCAAGATCGTCGTCGTCGCGCTCGGCGGCAACGACGCGCTGCGCGGCCTCAGCGTGGCGCAGACGCGTTCCAACGTCCAGGCGATCGTCGACCTGCTGCTGCAGCACAATCGCGCGGTGCTGCTCGCGGGCATGGAAGCGCCGACCAATCTCGGCGCGGACTATCAGCAGGGTTTTCATGACGCGTTCATCGGCCTCGCACAGGCCTATCGCGGGCGCATCACGTTCATGCCGTTTCTGCTCGACGGCGTCGCGGGCGATCCGTCGCTGAACCAGGCGGACGGCATTCATCCCAACGACGCCGGCGCGCGCATCATCGCCCAGCACATGTATCCGCTGCTGCGGGACATGGTCGATCAGCTGCCGGTCGTCGGCGGATGACGCGCCCGGCGATTGCCCTCCATGACGTGTCCCGCACCGTGTCGAGCGGCACGGGCGCGCTGACGATCCTGCATCCGACGTCGTTCGCGATCGCGCGCGGCCGCATCGTCGCCGTGACCGGTGCGTCAGGCAGCGGCAAGTCGACGCTGCTGGGACTGATGGCGGGGCTCGACGGTCCGTCGACCGGACGCATCGAGATCGACGGCACGGACATCACGGCGCTCGGCGAAGAGGCGCTGGCGCGGCTCCGCGGCGCGCAAATCGGCATCGTCTTCCAGTTCTTCCATCTGCTGCCGTCGCTGACGGCGTACGAGAACATCCTCGTGCCGATGGAAATCGGGCGCGTCCGCCACGCGCCGGCGCGAGCGAAGGAACTGCTGCGAGACGTCGGCCTGGCCGATCGCGGTCATCACTATCCGTCGCAACTCTCCGGCGGCGAGCAGCAGCGCGTGGCGATCGCCCGCGCGCTCGCCAACGATCCGCCGATCCTGCTGGCCGACGAGCCGACCGGCAATCTCGACAGCACGACCGGCGCGCACATCATCGAATTGCTGATGGCGATGAAGAAGGCTGGCGATCGGACGCTCGTGCTCGTCACGCACGATCCGGAGCTGGCGTCGATGGCCGACGAAGTGCTCGTGCTCAAGGACGGCCGGCTCGTCGAGCGGCGGGAGCGACAGCCGTGAACGCCCTCGCGCAGACGCCCTTCGTGCTGCGCATGGCGTGGCGCGAGATGCGCGCGTCCTGGCTGCGCCTGATCTTCTTCTTCCTGTGCGTCGGTCTCGGCGTGGCATCCATCGTCGTGCTGCGCAGCGTCGTGCAGGAAGTGCGCGCGACGTTGACGCGCGAGACGCGCGCGTTGATCGC
>DASZVJ010000195.1:0-13304 GCA_035547155.1 Vicinamibacterales bacterium | reverse complement strand
ATTGGAGCGGCTGGTCCGACTCGATCGTTACGCGCGTGTAATCTCGCGCGGGCCAGACGCGCACGCCCAGCACCGAGCTGGCCAGCGCCGAGCGCGCGAGACCGAGCGACGTGGCGAGCCCCACGATGAGCGTGGACGCGCGCCGCGATCGCGCGAAGTCCCTCGGGGCCGTGAAAGACGCCGTAGAACGCCGTGATGTTCGCGAGCAGCGCCTGCGCCGTGCAGATGTTCGACGTCGCCTTCTCGCGGCGGATGTGCTGCTCGCGCGTCTGCAACGCCATCCGGTACGCGCGGCGCCCGCGCGAGTCGACCGACACGCCGATGATTCGTCCCGGCGCCTGACGCACGTACGGCTCGCGCGTCGCGAAGAACGCCGCGTGCGGACCGCCATAGCCCAACGGCACGCCGAACCGCTGCGCATTGCCAACCACGACGTCCGCACCCTGTTCGCCGGGCGGCACCATCATCGTGCAGGCGAGCAGATCGGTCCCGACCGCGAGGAGCGCACCGGCGGCATGCACGCGCTCGGCAATCGGACGCAGATCGACGATCGCCCCGCGATCGTCAGGCGACTGCGCATAGACCGCCGCCACACCCACCGGCAGCGCCATCGTCTCAATGTCACCTTCGACAACCGTGACGCCGAGCAACTGCATTCGCGACACGAGTACGTCGCGCACGTGCGGAAAGATCCGATCGGAGACGACCACCGTGGCGGGCGCCGCACGCCGCTGCACGCGAAGAATCAGCGCGACCGCCTCGCCCGCCGCCGTCGCCTCGTCCAGCAGCGACGCGTTGGCGACCTCCATCCCGGTCACGTCCGCGACCATGGTCTGGAAATTGAGCAGCGATTCGAGCCGGCCCTGCGCGATCTCCGCCTGATACGGCGTATAGGGCGTGTACCAGCCGGGATTTTCGAGGACGTTGCGAACGACAACAGCCGGCGTGTGCGTGCCGTGGTAGCCGAGTCCGACGTAGCTGCGCCACACGCGGTTCTGCGCGGCGATCGTCTCGAGACGCGCGAGGTACGATGCTTCGGCTTCGGCGTCGGGCAGCAACAACGGCGCGCGGCGCCGGATGTCCGCCGGAACGATCTCCCCCGTCAGCGCATCGAGCGATGACGCCCCGACATCGCGGAGCATGACGTCGATGTCCGCTTCGCGCGGCCCGATATGCCTGGACTGGAACGTCGCCTTCACGCGCGGACCTACTTGACGAGCGCCGTGTACGCGGCGGCGTCGAGGAGCGCGTCCGCGTCACCGGCGCCGGTCGGACGCAGCTTGATCATCCAGGCCTCGTGCGGACGGGTGTTGACCTGCTCGGGATGCGTGCCGAGCTCGTCGTTGACCGCGATGACCTCGCCGGCAATCGGCGAGAACAGCTCGGATACCGCCTTCACCGACTCGATCGTGCCGAAGATCTCGCCCTGCTTGACCTGCCGCCCCACCGCCGGCAACTCCACAAAGACGACGTCGCCGAGCTGGCCCTGGGCAAAATCGGTGATGCCGACCGTCGCCTCGTTCGCGCCGAGCTTCACCCACTCGTGGTCTTTCGTGTACTTGAGATCGGTCGGATACATCACGGCTCCTGAATCCCTGAAATCTAGCGGCCGTCGCGCGCGGGCCGCGGCCGTTTGTAGAACGGTTCCTTCACCACCTGCGCCCGTACACAACGGCCGCGCACATCGATCTGCAACTCCGTGCCGATCGTCGTCAGCCCCACAGGCACCATGGCGAGACCGACGGCCTTCTTGATCGTCGGCGTCTGCGTGCCGCTGGTCACCACACCGACCGGCACGCCATCGACGACCACCGGATGCCCGTGACGTGCAATCGCACGATCGATCATCTCGAACGCGACGAGCCGCCGCGTGACCCCGGCCGCCTTCTGCTCGCGTAGCCGCGCCGCGCCGAGAAAATCCGGCTTCTGCCACGCGACGATCCATTCCAATCCGGCCTCGAGGACGCTGACGGTCTCGTCCATCTCGTTGCCGTAGAGACGCATGCAGGCTTCCAGACGCAGCGTGTCGCGCGCGCCGAGGCCGCATGGCCGGATGTCGTACGCCGCGCCGGCCTGCAACAACGCCTGCCACACGCGCGGCGCCTGCGCCGGCGCGACGAAGATCTCGAACCCGTCCTCGCCCGTGTAGCCGGTCCGCGAGACCGTGGCCCGCACGCCGGCGACTTCGCCAGTGCCGAACCAGTAGTACCGCATCGCGTCGAGCTCGATCGCCGTCAGCTCACGGAGAATCTGCGGAGACGCCGGCCCTTGCAGCGCGATCAGCGCATACCGAGCGCTCGTGTCGACGACCGCGACGTTGCCGCCTCGCTCCGCTGCACGCCCTGCAATCCAGGCGTAGTCCTTCTTCGCATTGGCGGCGTTGACCACCAACAGAAAGTGTTGCTCCGTCAGCCGATAGACCAGGATGTCGTCGACGAACGTCCCCTCCGCCGTCGTCAAGGCGGAGTACTGCGCTTGTCCGATCGCGAGCCGTGAAGCGTCGTTGCTCGTCAACGCCTGGACAGTCGCCAAGGCATCGGCGCCGGCCAGCTCGATCTGCCCCATGTGGCTGACGTCGAACAGGCCCGCGCGTGTGCGAACCGCGACGTGCTCGTCGGTGATGCCGGAATACTCGACGGGCATGTCCCATCCGCCGAAGTCGACCATACGGGCGCCGCTCGCGAGATGCGTCGCGTGAAGTGGGGTTTGCTTGAGACCGGATGAGCTGACGGACATCGTGGGGCGCCGCTCTGACGCGCGTCCGCGGTCCCAACGGCCCCCTCAAGGTACTATCCCGCTCCAGACGGGTCAAGGTTCACCACACGCTTGAGCGCGGCGCCCATACCGCGGCTCACGCGACCGAGTTCTCGACTTCGTCAGCCGCCAGCGCCGCCACGCGCTGCCGCGTCATCTCGTCGTCTGGGACGTGCTCGATCAACGACTTGAGCGTGTGATAGCTGACGTCGAGGATGTCGCACGCGCGCTTCTTGTTGCCCTCGCATTGCGCCAGCACGGCTCGCGCATAGCGGCTGCTCCACGATCGGAGCGTGCCGTCGAGCGGGATGTCCAGACGCGGGCTCGACGGGCGGCGCGCGATCGCGTCGGGTAAATCCGACATCAGGATCTCGCTCGTCGTCGACAGCGCCACCGCGCGCTCGATGACTCGTCCGAGCTGGCGCACGTTGCCAGGCCAGTCGTAGATCAACATGGCCTCGCTGACCGCCAGGCTCACGGTCATCGGCGCCCCTCGCGCATACAGCCGCAGAAAATGCGTCGTCAACAACGGAATGTCGTCACGCCGATCGCGCAGCGGCGGCACCTCGACCTCGACACCCGCGAGCCGATAGTACAAGTCCGCACGAAAGCGGCCGGCCCGCACCATGTCGCCGAGCTGACGATTCGTCGCGGCGACCACGCGCGTGTCCACGACGCGCGAGTCCTGCCCGCCGACGCGTTCGACGGTCATGTCCTGCAGCACGCGCAGCAACTTCGCCTGCGCCGTCGGCGACAGATCGCCGACTTCGTCGAGGAACAGCGTTCCGCCGTTGGCCAACTCGAACTTGCCTCGCCGGCCGCGGACGCCCGTCGCCGTCCGTTCCTCGATACCGAACAGCTCGGTCTCGACGAGCGTCTCCACCAGCGCAGCACAGTTGACCGCGATGAACGGTCCGTGCAGACGCGCGCTGCGCATATGGACCTCGCGCGCGACAAGCTCCTTCCCCACGCCGCTCTCGCCTTCGATGAGCACGGTGAACGGCGTCCGCGCGATGCGACCGACTTTCTGCCGGAGCTCTTGCATGAGGATGCTGTTGCCGACAAGCATGAATGGGGCCTCCGGCCATCGCGGTACTCAACAACCCTGCCAACATCACGTCGCGGCGATAGCCACCGCCGCGCGTCGTCATTTCCTTCGCGCGGGTAGCGGCTGCCCGTCAGCCCCGAGTCCAGCGGCACGCGCCGCGATAGATCGGGCCAGCGCTACCCAGGGCAACGAGCGACCAGGACCACACGACCGCACGCCGCGTCCGCTCCGGCGAGAGAATTTCGATAGGCCGGCCAGGCGAGAGTCGCGCATCACTCTCGATCTCGATGCCGTCGTCATCTTCGTGGAGCACGACGCAGTCGCGGCCCGTGCGCAGACGGAACGGACTCACGCCGGACCCCACGTCGTCGTGCCCGGATCGAAACGCAACATGCGCGTGCGCCCAGTTGCGCCGCCCACGCGCACGGCGTACTGATCGCCGGAGGCACCGCGGAGGAAGATCGTGCCGGGCGTACAGCCGCCATCCGCAGAGCAACTCGCCATCGCGCCGCTTCCGAAGCGGACCGCCTCACCGCCACCGGCGCTGTCGTCGATGCCCGGAAGCGACGGATCGAGCGCAACGCTCAGACGTGGGAACAGATCCCCCAGTGTCCACGGTCCGGCGTCGCAGCGATCGCGGCCGGACGCGATGTCCGCACGACGGACGCCGTTGCCGTTGCCGTCGTGGCAGATCCGCACACTCCACCCCCGCGCTCCCTCGTCGAAGACGAGCGCAACGGCGTGGCCGGTGGCCGCAGCGTTCTGACGCGCCAGGCGGATCCGGCCGGCAAGGAACGCCGCGGCGTCACGAGCTCGCGTCGCGTCAATCGTGCGAGCCGTGAGCGGCACCGCCATCGCGGCCATCGTCGCCACCAACGCGATCGTGAGGAGGATGTCGACCGAGGAGAACCCCACGGTGCCGGCGCCGCTCGCGCTCGCCGCCGGCATCAGCGCTCCGCCACGCGCACCGGCGTGACCGTGATCTGCGGCTTGAGCTTGAGGAACGCCTTCTCGCCGATGCCCTTGACGTTCATCAGATCCTCGATCTTCTTGAAACCGCCGTTCTTCTGGCGATAGTCGAGGATGCGGGACGCCAGGGCGGGACCGATGCCCGGCAGCTTCTGCAGCTCGTCGCTGGTGGCGGAGTTCAGGTTGACCAGCGTCATCGGCGCCGTGCTGGACGCGACGGGCACTTTCGTCTCTTGAGCGGCCGTGGCGAACACCGGCGACGTTCCGATGCTGGCCGTCGCCAACGCGAGCGCCAGCGCGCCAGCCGCAACCTTCGTACGAATCATGACAGTCCTCCCTCGAATGGCTCGGCCGTCGTCTCGATCGCCCGAATGACGTCGATGCGGCCGCGACCACGAAGAAGGCAAGCGCCGCGCCATCGCGACAGCACCGCACTGGATCGAACGCTAAGTGATTGAGTCGATGCGTCTAGCGCGGACGCGACGCGAAGCGAACACGAGAAGAGTGCGGCGCGATCCGTCTCGGATCGCGCCCGCAGTTACCGCGGCAGCACGCGAGCGACACGTAAGGGGCAACTGCGGTTGCGCGGATGGAGACCTGTGCGGCCGGATGGAAACCGCAGGACCTGCGATCGCCTATTCGGCACGCAACGCGTGCACCGGGTCGATGGCCGTCGCTCGCCGTGCGGGAAGCCAGATGATCGGCATGATCACGATCAGCATTGCCGCGGCTGCTGCAGCGAACACCGTGACATCAGGGCGTTCGACGCCTCGGACGACACTCGTCATGATGCGCAGCAGCAGCGCCGGTGCCGCCGCGCCGATGGCAACGGCGGCGATGGCGTGCAGCAATCCTTGCCGCAGGATCTGCCATCGAACGGCGCCGGGCGACGCGCCGAGGGCCATCCGGATGCCGATCTCCGGCGTCCGAAGCTGCACCAGATACGTGAGCGTGCCATACAACCCGATGCCCGCCAGGAATAGCGCCAGCACACCGAACGCGCTCAGCACGTCCATGGCGAACCCGCGATCGGCCAGAAAGTTTGCGCGTATCTGCTCGAACGTCTGGACGTTGTACATCGGCACCCTGGAATCGACGCTCGCTATCGCCGCTCGGAGCGCTGGCGTCACGGCCGCCGACTCGCCTGCGGTTTTGACGACGATGAAGGTGGTGGCGTAGTTGGGTTGCTGCGCGAGCGGGACGTACAACTGAGCGCCGGGATCGGCTTCCGGTCCCTGCAGCCGCACGTCGCGCACCACGCCGACGATCGTCGCCATTGAGCGTCCCTGAAGACCAATCGCGATGCGCTCGCCTATCGCCTCGGCCGGCGACAGGCCCACGCGCCGCGCCACGCTTTCGCTGATCATCGCGACAGGCAGAGCTCCCGCTCGATCGGTTGAAGTGAAATGACGTCCTGCAACGAGCGGGATGCCGATCGCCTGAAAGTAATCCGGTGACGCGAAGAGATAGCTGACCGCGCGCTGGGCGCCTTCGGGCACCGGACGTCCGTCGACCAGGATGGACCGCGCGATACCCAGCTCGTGGGTGCCCGGCAGACGGCTCGTGGCGCCCACCGCCTCGACGCCGGGAATCCGTTTCACGGCAGTCTCCATCTGCTCGAAGAACGACGCGAGCGGCTCCAGCGAGCCGTACCGCGCCAACGGCAGCGTCGTTTCGGCCGTCAGCGCGCGATCGCCGGTGGCGCCGAGATCGACGCGCATCAGCGTGCTGACGGTCCGCCCAACCGTGGCCGCGCCGGCAATGAGGACGAGGGCGATGGCGAGCTCGGCGATCACCAGGGCGCTGCGGAAGCGGCGCCAGAACGGATCGCTGGTGCTCGACGACTTCGTGCGCAGGAGATCGGCGGCGCCAGTGCGTCGCAGTGACCACACGGGCGCCAGCCCGAAAATGCACGTGGCCGTCACGCACAGAACCGCCGTGATGAGAAGGGCGCGCGCGTCGATGGCCACGACGTCGGCGCCGACCTGCGCGGCCGGGAGCACGACCCGAATCGCGGCGAGCGTCCACACGGCTACCGGCACCGCGAGAAGACCCGCGCCGGCCGACAGCAGCGCGCTCTCGCAGAGCAGGAGGCGGACAAGCTTCAGTCCCGTGGCGCCGAGCGTACGGCGCGCGGCGATCTCGCGTTCCCGCGCCGAGACGCGCGCCAGCAGCAGGCTGGCGACGTTGAGGCAGGCCACCAGCAGCACGAGCGCCACGGCCATCGCAAGGGTGAGGAGCACCGGTCGCACTGGCCCCACGAGCTCGTCGTGGAGCGGCACGACCTGGATCGAAGGTGCGTTTGCATCGCGCCTGCCGTTGGCGGCGGCGATGCGCTCGATCTCCAGACGTGCGCGATCAGGCGTCACGCCTGACGCGAGCCGCGCAATCGCTGCCGGCGCAGCCGCAGCGCCGGCGATTTGACTGTCAGATCCCATCGGGATCCAGACATCAGTGCGGCCCGGGAAATCCACTCGCGGCGGCATGATGCCCGCGATGACGAATGGGCGTCCGTTGATGAGCACTTCCCCGCCGGGCGGCAGAGAACGCCCGCGACGCGTCCAAAGCGCGTGGCTGATCACGGCCTGATGCAGATCGATCTTCAGGTCGTCGGCCGTGAACACGCGTCCGGCGATCGGCTGCGAAGCCAGCGCCCGGAAGAAGCCGGCGGACACCGCAGCGGCCCGAACGCGCTCCGCCGCCGGATCGCCGCCGACGTTCACTGCGCCGGCGACATACGTGCCGACGCCGGCGAAAGCGGTGCTGTCTTCGACGTCCTTACGGACCTCGCCGCGCCAGTTGGCCAACGAAGACGCATCTTCGATCGCAACCAGCCGATCGGAATCCGGATACGGCAGCGGACGCAGCAGGATGGCGTCCGCCACGCTGAAGAGTGCGGTGTTGGCGCCGATCCCCAAGGCCAGCGTGAGGATCGCAACGATCGAAAACCCTCGGGCGTGACGGAGTGCGCGAAGCGCGTGACGAAGGTCAGCCAGCATGAGCCCTCCGATCAGACACTTGACGCCGCGCACGTGCAGCCGGTCGGCTCAGACGTCGGCGGGCCGCCGATGTTCGACTCGGGTCGCGCCCGGACCGGAGGAAATCAGGCGCGCGATCCGGCAGCCGCCCGCGCCTGCTGATACCAGTCGACCGTCCTCCTCAACCCGTCTTCGAACGACGTCGTCGGCTCGAAACCCAGGATCTGCCGCGCTTTGAAGATGTCGGCCTGTGAGTCGTGCACGTCGCCTTCACGCGACGGTTTGAACACGGGTTCCACGTGCGAGCCGAGAATGTGCTGCAGCGAGTGAATCAGCTCGAGCAGCGAGACACGTCCACCGGCGGCGACGTTGATCACTTCTCCCGCAGCTTTCGGCGCTGTGCAGGCCCGCAACACGCCGTTCACGACGTCGCCGACGTAGGTAAAGTCGCGCGTCTGCTTGCCGTCGCCATAGACCGTCGGTGCGGTGTTGGTCGCGATCGCTTCGATGAACAGCGAGATCACGCCCGAGTACGGCGAGCCCGGCTGCTGCCGCGGACCGAAGACGTTGAAGTACCGCGTGACGACGGTCTCCAGTCCGTAGAGCTGCGTGAACATCTGGCAGTACTGCTCGCCGACCAGCTTGTGCAAGGCGTACGGCGACAGCGGCGACGGCCGCATGTCCTCGCGCTTCGGCAGCACGGCCGAGTTGCCGTACACCGATGATGAGCCGGCGAAGACGACACGTTTGGCGCGTGCGTCGCGAGCCGCAACGAGGATGTTGACGATGCCGTCGATGTTGGCGCGATGGGTGGCCAGCGGCTCTTTGATCGAGCGCGGCACGGACGGAATGGCGCCCTGGTGCAGGACGAAATCGCATCCGGCGACCGCACGCACGGCGATGGCGGGATCCGCGATGTCGCCTTCGATCACCTCGCACGCGCCGGCCGGCGGCAGGTTCTCACGCCGGCCCGTCGAGAAGTCGTCCAGAATCCGGACGCGCTCGCCGCGCCGGAGCAGTTCTTCAACCAGGTGCGAGCCGATGAAGCCCGCACCGCCTGTCACGAGATAGTTCGCCAAAGACGCCCTCGGTGGTTATTGCGGCCAGCCGGCCTGCGGCAGGCCGGGAACGACACGCCGCGCATTCTGGAAATACAGCTTCTTCAGCACGTCGTCGGGCAAATCCATGCCGTAGAGCTTCCAGAACGCGTGATAGTTCCGATAGTAATCGAAGTACTCGTCCTTCGTTTCGAAGACGCGCCAGTAGTACGGGTACTCCTCGGGTTGGAACGCGTCCTTGCCGAACAGGATCCGCGTCTGATACTTCACGAAGAAATCGTGCGCCGCGCGCGGCTGGCGGCCGAGGTCGTAGAGCACCGCGCCGACTTCGGTGACGACGTTCGGGTAGTCGTCGAGCATTTTGGCGGCACGGGCGAGGTCGTTGGCGTGCCAGCCGAAGTGCGCCGCGATGAACTGCGTCTTCGGGTGCCGTTTGAACAGGTTGTTGCGCTCCGTCATCAGCTCTTCGAAGCTGACGTCGCCCGGCTCGTAGTGGCGGCGATCGCGGAAGAGCGACAGCTCGAGCCAGCGCTCGTTGTGCATGTCGAGCGGCTGAAAGAACTCCTGCGGCTCCGCGGTGTGGATGAACGCGGGAAGCCCGAGCGTCGCGAGCTCGTCCCAGATCGGATCGAGCTCGGGATCGTCGACGCGCAGGCGCGATCCATCGGCCTTGCGAATCGTGAGGCCGAAGCTCTTCGGCACTTCACCGACGCCGACGGCGCCTGCCTTGATGTCCGCGTCGAGCTCGGCGGCGGCTTTCGCGCCCGAGCCGGGGCCCACGTTGCGCAGATCGATGCCGGCGAGCAGACGGACGCGGTCCTTGTACGGGCTTTTCGCGATGTTCTCGATCTGCGCGCGAAGGCCCTGCCCCGTTGCGTTGTTGGCGGCGACCATCACACGCAGATTGAGCTTGTCCATCTCGGCGACGAGATCGGCGACCGCCTGCGGCGTGGAGAGATTGCCGGGATGGCCGTGGATGTCGACGACCGGGAACTTGGCTTTGGGAACGAGGTGAACGTCGGTGACCAGCGTCGACGTCGGCCGGTAGTCGACGATCGACGGCGGCGGATATTCAGGCGCCTGACAGATGCGTGGCCGGACTTCGGTCGTGCCTGGTGGGCACTCCTCGCCGGGTTGAATCTGGACGCCGCCGCGTCCGCCGCGGCCGCCTTGGCGGGCGCCGCCCTGTGCCACCGGCGCCGCGCCGTCGCGCTGCGCGCCCACGAGCGCGACCGCGAACAGTGCCACCAGGGCCGTGGTCATGGGGACTGCCGATCGCCGGACGCGCATCCTGCCTCCACCCCGTGTGAATCGCTGCAGTTCCGCCGCAGCGTGTCGTAAGCCGAATTCTGTTCCCTTCGACTCGGCCGCGCGTGCTTGCGCACGCGCAGCCTCGCTCAGGACGACGACCATTCCTCTAGGCCCGGCATTGCTGGCGGGCTCGAGCGGCCTACCCGGAGGCTTCGGACGGGCCGTCCTCGAGCGCCTCCCTATTTGGCCTTGCTCCATGCGGGGTTTTGCCTGCCGTCGACCTTGCGGCCAACGCGGTGCGCTCTTACCGCACCTTTTCACCCTTACCCCTCGACTCGCCCTTGCGGGCTCGCTCGGGGCGGTATGTTTTCTGTGCCACTGTCCTTCGAGTTGCCCCGACCGGGCGTTACCCGGCGCATTGCCCTGTGGAGTTCGGACTTTCCTCCCTCCGCCTTCGCGCGCGGCTTGCGCCACGCGCTTCGGCAAGACGGCGGTCATCTGACCCGCTGCGGCGGAACCGTGATCTTAGACGAAACCGCGGCCGCGCGAAACCGGGCTAGCCGTCGGTCTCCTGACGGATGTTGTACTGCTCGAGCTTCTTGTAGAGATTGCTGCGCGGCGTGTCGACCTCTTCAGCCGTCTTCGAGATGTTCCAGTTCAGCTCGCGCAGCTTCTCGACGAGAAATGCGCGCTCGGACCATTCCTTGAACTCGCGCAGCGTCGCCGGCTTCGGCCCGGAGGTCTGAATCGACGGCGCCGGCTCCTCACTCGCCGCGGCCGCACCGGACGCGGCGGCATCCGGCGTCGCTGACGTCGCCGGCGTGGCTGGCCGATTGCCATCGAGTCGCACGACCTGCCGCACGTCCTCGGCTTCGATCGTGTCGCGGTCGCTCATGATGAGCAGCCGTTCGATGACGTTGCCGAGCTCGCGGATGTTGCCGCGCCAGCGCGCGCGGCGCAGCATGTCGAGCGCGCCCGGTGAAAAGCGTGCGGGGCGCCGGTTGTGCTCGCGGCTGAACTGCGACACGAAGTGCTGGACGAGCGCGGGGATGTCCTCGACGCGTTCGCGCAGCGGCGCCACGTAGATCGGAATGACGCTCAGCCGGAAATAGAGGTCCTCGCGAAACCGGCCCTGCGCGATCTCCTCTTCGAGATCTTTGTTCGTCGCGGCGATGACGCGCACGTCGACCTTGATCGTCCGCGACGAGCCGAGCCGCTCGACTTCGCCTTCCTGCAGCACGCGCAGCACTTTGGCCTGCGTCTTCGGGCTCATGTCGCCGACTTCGTCGAGGAAGATCGTCCCGCGATCCGCCATCTCGAATTTGCCGACCTGTTTCTCCGTCGCGCCCGTGAACGCGCCGCGCTCGTGGCCGAACAGCTCCGACTCGATCAGATCTTCGGGAATCGCCGCGCAGTTCACCTGGATGAACCGCTCGCGGGCGCGCTGGCTGCTGCGATGGACCGCGCGCGCGACGAGCTCTTTGCCGACGCCGCTCTCGCCGAGGATCAGCACCGTCGCGTTGGTCGGCGCCGCACGGCGGACTTGATCGAGGATCTGCCGGATCGCCGGGCTGTCGCCGACGAGCTGATGTCGCATCTCAAGCGCGGTGCGCAGCGCACGATTCTCCTGCCGCAGCGTGCCGAGCTCCAGCCCTTCGCGGACCGCGTCGAGCACGGCGTCCTTCGACAGCGGCTTCTCGATGAACCGGAACGCGCCCAGCCGTCCGGCTTCGAGCGCCGTCGCCGCCGTGCCGTGCGCGGACACCATGACGACCGGCAGCGACTCGTTCGCGGCGCGGAGCTTGGTGAGCACCTCGAGCCCGTCCATTCCGGGCATCTTGATGTCGAGGAACACGATGTCGGGGCTCTCGCGCTCGGCGAGCGCGAGGCCTTCCTGTCCCGATCCGGCGAGCACGACCTCGTGTCCGTCGTACTCGAGGATCATCCGCAGCGCGTCACGAATGGCGGACTCGTCGTCGACGACGAGGATGCGAGCGTTCATGGTTGGGCGTCGGCGACGACCGTGCGAAGAACACGCGTCGCGGTGAAGCGATCGTAGATCAGCAGCGCGACGGCTTCTCCCGATCGCAGCGTGGACGTCACCGCGCGATAGTCGGCCATCGATCGTACGGGATGCCGATCGACCTCGACGATGATCTGACCTGGGTGCACCTGCGCGACGTGCGCGGGACCTGCCGTATCCACTTCGGCCACGAGCACGCCCTGCACCGAGCCGGGAATCCGCAGATCCACCGCGGCATCCGGATCCAGATCGCGCACGGTGATGCCGAGTGGCATCTCGTCGTTCGAGGCCGGCCGCACGTCCGTCATGCGGAACGGTCCGCGTTGCGCGCTATCGACGACGCGACGAAGGCCGAGCTTGATCGACACCTGGCGCGCGGCGCCGTCGCGCCACACGTCGAGCGTGGCAACCGTGCCGGGCGCGAGAGTGGCGGCCTGCCGCGTCAGATCGTCGGCGCTGCGCACCGCACGCGCGTCGATGGCCGTGATGACGTCGTAGGCGCGCAGGCCGGCGTGCGCCGCATGCGTGTCGGCCGGCACGTCCTGCACGAGCGCGCCATGATCGGGCGTCAGACGAAGCGCCTGCTGCAGCTCCGGTGTGACGGTCGTCAGGCCCATGTCGAGATAGCCGCGCGCGACGCTGCCGCGCTCGCGCAGTTGCGACAGCACCGACGTCACCTGGCTGATCGGAATCGCGAAGCCGATGTTCATCGCCTGCGGGTTGATCGCCGTCGTGATGCCGACGACGTTTCCGCGTGCGTCGATGAGCGGGCCGCCGCTGCTGCCGAAGCTGATCGCCGCGTCGGTCTGGATGTAGGCGTCCAGCCCCTGATCGAACAGCTTGCGGCCGAGAAAGCTCACGACGCCAACGGTCACCGAGTGCGCGTACACGCCGAGTGGATTGCCGATCGCGCACACCCATTGGCCCACGCGCAGCGAATCGGAGTCGCCGAGCGGTGCCACCGGAAACGGCGCGCGGCCGTGCACGCGAAGCAACGCGATGTCGAGCGCGGGATCCGTGCCGACCAGATCGGCGCGCAGCGCGCGGCCGTCGGCCAGCGTGACCGTGATGCGATCGGCGCCGGCGACGACGTGATGGTTCGTGAGGATGAGACCGTCGGCGTCGATGATGAAGCCGCTGCCGGATCCTTCGTGCGGCGCGTCCGGATCGTCGGCGGAGTACCGGCGTGACGTGCGCGGCCGCTCGTCGCCGCGAGACGCGGT
>DASZVJ010000194.1:0-37016 GCA_035547155.1 Vicinamibacterales bacterium | reverse complement strand
GCGCGCTTGCGTTCGCGACGAGCCGCGTGCCCGAGAGCGCGGTGACGACGTCGCTGATCCTGCTCATGATGCTGGCGCTGCCCGCCGTCGGTCTTCGCGCGCAGGAAGGCGTCGTCGAACAGCAGTCGGCGCTCGAGCGCGAGCTGATGGGCGAGATTCAGTGCACGTGCGGCGGATGCCGGTTGTCGGCGGGCACGTGCGGCATGCCGAACTGCGAGGGCAAAGCGGGTCAGCGGGCCAAGCTGAAGGCGCTGATTGCGCAGGGCCTGACGCGCGATCAAATTCTGGCGGAGTTCGTGAAGGAATACGGCTCGGACATCCTGTCGCAGCCGCCCGACAGCGCGTTCAATCGCCTGGCGTGGGCGCTGCCGTACGGCATTGGACTGGCCGGGATCGGGCTTGTCGGCGGCGTGGCGGTGCGCTGGGCACGTCGCAAAGACGCTATCGTGCCTGAGCCTCCTGTCGCGTCTACACGTCCCGACCTCGAGGATCGACTCGATGATGAGCTCCGAGAGCTCGACTGACCCCGGCCACGCGGACAGCGCGTCCAGCTTCCAGCCCTGGCACTTCTACTTCATTCTGTCGATGGCCGGAGCGACGTGGGCGGTGATCGCCTCGCATCACACGGAGCCGATGGCGCTGTTCCTGTTGAGCGCGACGATTCTCGCCGCGGGCGCGGCCGGCGCGGCGTTCCACTACGCGCTCGCGGGCTTCTTCGGCCTGGCGACGCACACGCGCGCGCCAATGACCAACCGCCGGCGCGCCGAGCTCGAGCGCGACAAGGCGCTGGTGCTGCGCTCGATCAAAGAGCTCGAGTTCGATCATCAGATGAAGAAGGTCAGCGACGCGGACTTCGCGGAGATCGGATCGCGCCTGCGGACACGCGCGATGACGCTCATCGCAGAGATGGACGCGGCGCCTGTCGAATCGGAGCCGCAGCCGCCAGCGCGTGTCGCGGTGCCTGCGGCCGCCACGGTGTACTGCACGGCGTGCGGCACCGCCAACGACGCCGACGCCCGCTTCTGCAAGGCGTGCGGAGCCAAACAGAGATGACACGGCGTATCTTGCTCTCTCGCTATCTGCGGTCCGGCAGTATCGCCGTCGTCGCTGTCCTGTGTCTGATCGCTGGTGTCGCGCCGGCCTCAGCGCAGATGGATCTGCGTCAAGCCTCCGGTGTGCCGCTGCCAGCGGCGGATCTGCCGGTGGGCTCGGTCTCCGTGCGCGTCGTGCGCGGGTCGTTTGCGAACAACCTGTCCGGCGTCGACGTGACGTTCACCGTCGACGGCAAGACGACGGTCATGAAGACGGACGCGGACGGCCGCGTGCAGATCAGCGGCCTCACGCCGGGCGCGCACGTCAAAGCGGAGGCGACCGTCGGCGCGGAGCATCTCGTCTCGCAGGACGTGACGATCGCGGGCAGCGGCATCCGGTTCGTGCTCGTGGCGGCGGGTGACGCGCAAGTCGCGGCGACGCCGGCGATTCAGGGACAGGTCACGCTCGGTCCGAGCTCGCGTATCGTCGCCGACTTCACCGACGATCGGCTCGACATCTACTACGCCGTGCAGATCCTCAACGCGGCGGCGTCACCGGTCGACATCGGTCGGACGTTCAACATTGATCTCCCATCGGCGGCGCGCGGCGCGACGATCATGGACGGCTCGTCGCCGCAGGCCGTCGTCAACAGCGGGCACGTCGTCGTCACCGGCCCGTTCGCGCCTGGAGCGACGACCGTCAACATCGCCTACTCGCTGCCGTATGACGGCGCCGTCGCGCACATCGAGCAACGCTGGCCGGTCGACTCTGCCGCATTCGGCGTGTTCGCGCTGAAGACCGGCGATCTCGATCTCGCGTCGCCGCAGCTCACCACGAAGCAGACGGGCGTGCAGCAGGGGCAGGCGCTGGTCATGGGCCTGCTGCCGGCGCTGCCGGCGGGGCAGACGCTCACGCTCGACATCACGGGGCTGCCGCACCACGCGGCGTGGCCGCGCAACGTCGCGCTGGGGATGGCCGGCACGATCATGGCCATCGGCCTGTGGGCGGCGTTCGCGCCGGGTTCACGGCGCCGGGCCGCATGAGCGCAGCCGCATCAGACAGCCCGTCCGATTTCTCGCGCGTCCGGCTGCAGGGCATCAGCCGTCACTACGGCCGGCGGCGCGCGCTTGCGAACGTCACGCTCGACTGTGCGGCTGGCGTCGTCACCGGCCTCTTTGGTCCGAACGGCGCGGGGAAGTCGACGCTGCTCGGTGTGCTCTCCACGTTCGTGCGCCCCTCGTCGGGCGCAATTTCCTATGGCGATCGCACGGCAGAGCAGTGGGGCGACGCGCTGCGATCGCGCATCGGCGTGCTCGGCCACGATCTCTTTCTCTACGGCGATCTGACCGCTTTCGAGAATCTGCTCTTCTTCGCGCGGCTCTACGGCCTGCCGAATCCGGGTGAGGTCGTCGCGCGAGCGCTCGACAAGGCGCGACTGACCGATCGCGCACACGATCGCGTCGGCGCATTCTCACGCGGCTTGCGGCAACGGCTCGCGCTCGAACGCGCGTTGATCCATAGTCCGCAGCTCGTTCTGCTCGACGAACCCTTCACCGGCCTCGACGATGCGTCCGCGGCGCTGTTGATCGAGCGGCTGCGGCAACTGGCGACATCGGGCGCGATCGTCGTGATGGCGACGCACGACTTCGATCTCGCCGACGGCGTCGTCGACGAGGCCGTCTGTCTGTCGAGTGGCCGTCTCGTGCCGATGCCCGGCGCCGGACCGCTGCGGCAGCGCTATCGCGATGCGCTGAGCCGGGAGCGCGCGTGATGGGGGTGTTGCGCGCCGCGTGGCTCATTGCGCGGAAGGACTTCCGCATCGAGGTCCGCAGCCGCGAGCTCATTTACACGGCGATCTTCTTTGCCGTCGCATGCCTGCTGATCTTTGCGTTCGCGTTCGTCTACAACGGACGGGCGATCGATCACGCCGCGGCCGGCATCGTGTGGGTGTCGATTGTCTTCGCGGGCACGCTGGCGCTGGGCCGGACGTTCGAGCGCGAGCGTCAGGGCGACACGCTGCGTGCGCTGCTGCTGTCGCCGGTCGAGCGGCCGGCGATCTACCTTGGCAAGCTGATGGCGATGCTCGTGTTCCTCACGGGCATCGTCGTCGTGATCCTGCCGCTGTCGGCGCTGCTGTTCGACGCGCCGATCTTTCGCACGCCTGGCTTGCTCGCGGCCATTCTCGCCACCGGCATCCTCGGCTTCGCGGCAGTCGGCACGCTGTTCTCCGCGATGCTCGTCCGAGCCTCGTCGCGCGACGTGCTGCTGCCGATCGTGCTCTATCCGCTGACGCTGCCGGCGTTGATCGGCGGCATGCAGGGGACGGTGGCGCTCTTCTCGACGGAGCCGGACCTCGCGCTCGCGCAGAACTGGCTGGCGATGCTGATATTCTTTGACGTTGTCTTCGTCATCCTGGCGCTGTGGACCTTCGCGCCAGCCATGCGTGAGTAAGTCTCATGAGCCGAAGTGATCGCCTCGTCCCGATCCTGCTCGCCATCGCCGGCGCCATGTTCGCCGCCGCGCCATTCGTCATCGACACGGCGCCCGATGAGTCGACGATGGGCCTCGTGCAGCGGATTTTCTATTTTCACTTCCCGTCGGCGATGTCGATGTTGATCTCGGCCCTGATTTGCGGCGTCGCCAGTGCGATGTTCCTGTTTCGCCGCGACCCTCGCGCCGATCGCGTTGCCGTGTCCGCGGCGGAGCTGACCGTCGTGTTCGGCATCATGACGCTCGTCACCGGTCCGCTGTGGGGACGAAAGGCCTGGGGCGTGTACTGGGCCTGGGACGCGCGCATCACCAGCACGTTCGTCATGTGGATGGTCTTCAACGCCTATCTGCTGTTGCGCCGCTTCGGCGGCGCCGGTAGCGAAGTGCTCGCTGCCGCGGTGGGACTCTTCGGCATGGTGCTCGTGCCCTTCATCCGCTGGTCGGTCGACTTGTGGCGCACGCTCCATCCATCGACGAGCGTGTTGCCGAACCTGCCTGTATCGATGGGCATTCCACTCTATTTCTGTTGGGCCGCATTCACGGTCCTGCTCGTGGCACTGCTGCTGATCCGCATGCGCCTCGAGCGTCAGCGCGCGTGGCTCGACGACGCCTATCTTTCGGTGGAGGACTGACGTGATGCATCGTCTTTGGCGATTGGCGGCGGCCGTGCCGGCTGTGCTCGCGACGCTGGTCGTGACGTTGGCTGCGCAGACGCCGGCGGCGCAGGATCGTTTCGTGCCCGTCGCGCCCGGCGATCTGCAGCGCGAGCAGATCCCGGCTGCGCCGCTCGTGTTCATCGCCTACGCGTTCGTCTGGATCGTCTTCGTCGTCTATCTATTCACGCTCTGGCGGCGGATGCGGCGCATCGACGCCGACCTCCAGACGCTCGCGTCGAAAGTGAAAGGATCCGCGCGATGAACTTCGCCGAGATGCCATCCACGCACTTCATCTTCATCCCGGCGGTGTTGCTGATCGGGATCGTGATTGGATGGATTCTCGGCTCGCGCGCCGCGCGCGATGCGTACGCCGCGGAGTTGAAGAAGCGCGAACAGCGCGAGAAGCGATCGGCGGCTCGCGAGGATCGCGGCACCTCGGCTCCGTAAGATCCTTACTGTCCTTTTGCCAGTCGATCGGCCAGACGCGCCGGCAGCCCAACGTCCAGAATGCGCTGCTGCGCGCCGGCGATGTCATAGACGACGCGCCGAAGGCGGATGGTCTTGCGCGCCATGTCGAGCAGGCCGTAGGCGGCGCGCGGGTCGCCGTCGCGCGGCTGGCCGACCGATCCCACGTTGATCAGCACGGGACCGCTCACGGGCAGCTTCAACTCGTCTTCGGCCACGCCGGACGGCCGCGTCGCCGGATCGGCCGGCGACGTGAAGACGGCGGGCAGATGCGTGTGGCCGAACAGGCAGATGCGCGCGCGTGCGGCATCCATCGCGCGTCCGGCGTCCGTGGCGCCGAAGATGTAGTGGTCTTCGTCGAACGGCGCGCCGTGACAGATCTCGATGGCCGGATCGACGAGCAGCGGGCCGCGCGGCAGCGCGACGAGCGCGTCGATCTCGGCCGGCGTCAGCACGCCATGCGTCCACTCGGCCGCGTGCTTCGCGACGTCGTTGAAGAGCGTCGCCGGCTCGAGGCCACTGCACACCTTGTCGTGATTGCCGCGAATCAGCCCGACCGGCTGAAGCGCGAGCACGCGCGCGATCGCGTCGCCCGGATCGGCGCCGTAGCCGACGAGGTCCCCGAGGCACAGCACGGCGTCGTAGCCGATGGCCTGCGCGTCGGCGAGCACGGCGTCGAGCGCCTGGCGATTCGCATGGATGTCGCTGATGACGAGATAGCGCATCAGACGGGCCGGCTCGGGGTGTCGAGCGTGGGAGGGCGGTCCGCCATCGCCTCGAGGATGCGATCGACGACGGCCGCCGCGGGCAGGCGATCCGCGGCAATGCGGATCTGCGCGAGCCGGTAGACTTCTGTGCGCGCGTGATACAAGCGCTCGAACTGCTCGCGATCGGCGGCCAGCGGCCGCCGGCCGTCCGGCGGAATGCGCGCGATCAGATCGGCGAGCGGCACGTCCAGCCAGATCGAGACGCCGTCGAGCGCCATCAGCGCGCGGTTGTCCGGATCGGCGAACGTCCCGCCGCCTGTGGCGACGACGACGTGGCGGAGCGGCTGGAGCAGCCGCAGCATCTCGCGTTCGACGCGGCGGAAGTGCGGCTCGCCGTGGCGCGCGAAGATGTCGGCGACGGTCAGGCGCTCGCGGCGCTCGATCAAATCGTCGACGTCCTCGGCCCGCCAGTGGAGGCGGTGGGCGAGCGCGCGCGCGACCGTGCTCTTGCCGGCGGCCATGAAGCCGACCAGGTAGATCTTGTCGGTGGTCACGAGCGGGCGGGCCCGGCCAGAGACGACGGGACGATGTTCGCGTGCGTCCACGCGCCAAACGGTGCAACTCGGAAGAAACGGACGGCCGCCTCGGCGGGCATTCTTGAACCCCTTCGGACTAATATGTTACTTACTCCGCGCGCATGGCTGTTGACGGACACCTCATTCGCCTGAGACTGCCCAGCACGTTCGAGCTGCTCGACATCGTGCAGCTCCTGAGCGATCGGCTGTCCGCGCTGGCGGGCCTCGACGAGGACGCGACGCACTGGGTCAGCGTAGCCGTGCGGGAGTCGGTGATCAACGCCATCAAGCACGGGAACCGCGAGAACCGCGACAAGCACGTCACGGTGGAGTTCCTGCTCGAGCCGCGCGCCAAGCCGGAACAGCTCGTCGTCCAGGTGCTCGACGAGGGCGAGGGCTTCGATCCCGAGGAGATCGCCAACCCGCTCGATCCCGAGAACATGCTCAAGTCGAGCGGCCGCGGCATCTTCTTCATGCGCAACTTCATGGACGACGTCTCGATCGCACGGCGGCCGGAAGGCGGGATGGCGGTCCGCATGCGCAAGAAACTGGCGTCCTGATTGGCTCTCGATCCCATCTATCTCTCCACGGCCATCGAAGCGGCGCTCGCCGCCGGCCGCGTCCACAAACAGTACTTCCGGCAGCAGACCGCGATTCAGAAGAAAGGCCGCATCGATCTCGTCACGGCCGCGGACCTCGAGGTCGAGCAGATGTTCCGCGAGCTGATCGCCGCGCGATTTCCGTCGCACGGCGTGCTGGGTGAAGAAGCGGCGTCCGGGACGCAGCCGCGCGACGCGCGCTTCCGCTGGATCATCGATCCGGTCGACGGCACGACGAACTTCGCGCACGGCCTCGCGCTGTTCTGCGTATCGATCGCGCTGGAAGTCGACGGACGGCTCGAGATTGGCGTGGTCTACGACCCGATCGCCGACGAGCTGTTCACGGCGGAGCGGGGCAGCGGCGCGCGGCTCAACGGGACGCCGCTGCGCGTGTCGACGTGCGCGACGCTCGTCGACGCGCTGCTGTGCACGGGCTTTCCGTACAGCATTCGCGAAGAGCGGCGCCGCCAGGTCGACGTGTTCGCGGCCTTTCTCGGAGAAGCGCAAGCGGTGCGCCGGCTGGGATCGGCGGCGCTCGATCTCTGCTACGTCGCGGCGGGCCGGTTCGACGGCTTCTGGGAAGAGCGCATCCACCCGTGGGACATCGCCGCGGGCGCGCTGATCATCGAGGAAGCCGGCGGGACCGTATCCGGCATGGACGGCGCGCCGTTCGACGCGTTCGCCGGCCACATCGCGGCGTCCAACGGGCCCATCCATCCGCTGATCCTGGAAGTCGTCCGCCGCGCAAGGCACGACGGTCTCGCATCGTGAATCCTTTGGGGGACAGCGCCGGTGCGCGCCCGCCACGGACGCGAGCGTGAACGGCGTTGGTCCTTGGCATCGTTTCTGCTCAATATCGTGGTCAACTGACGCTCCCCCTCGTCAAGGAGACTGCCGATGTTCACTCGTCTTCGCGTCGCAGGCTTTCTGCTGACTGGATTGATCCTCGCGGCTGCGCCCGCTTCCGCGCAGGTGGTGCAGTCGGTCCAGTTCGGCGGCGGATTCTTCTTTCCGAGAGGTTTCGACTCACGCGCCACGGGCGACGTGCTCGTGCGCGACGCCATCGGTCAGCCGTTGAACGGCGATCCGACTTTGTCCGACGCGCTCATCTTCGACATGAGCGATTTCCGCACGGGCCATCTCTTCGGCGAGTGGAACGTCGGATTCGGCAATCATCTCGAGGTCGCCGCGAATCTCGGCTTCTCACGACGCAGCGTGCCGACGATCTACGCTGACGTGGTCGACGAGAACAACCGCGACATCGATCAGACGCTGCAGTTGCGCAGCGTGCCGCTGACCGCCGTCGTGCGGTTCCTCCCATTCGGCCGGCCCGGTGACGTGCAGCCGTACGTCGGCGCGGGCGTGGGCGCGGTCTTCTATCGCTATTCGGAGTTCGGCAGCTTCGTCGACACCGACACGCTCGATATCTTCAACGATCGGTTCACCACGACTGGCACGGCGCCGGCCTGGGTGATTCTCGGCGGCGTCCGATTTCCGATCAGCGGTGACATCTACGCGCTCAATCTGGAAGGCAAGTATCTCCACGCCGTCGGCGACACCGGCGGCCTCGACAACGGCTTTCTGGACGACAAGATCGACCTGAGCGGCGGGATGTTCAACATCGGATTCCAGGTCCGGTTCTGACACGGGCGACGGGCTTCAGGCCACGGGCTAGGAGCTATCGACAGGGGCGGCCACAAGGGCCGCCCCTCACTTCGGTTCGACGCCGCCCGCAGTCCGCGGCCTGTCGCCCGTCGCCCGATACAACACCAGTCCTCCGCCTTCCGCGACGCGCGTGAAGCCGTCCACGAATGCCGGATCCTCACGCACGCGGGCGGCGAGCATGTCGCCGCCTTCCGCACGCTCTTCGATCAAAATCCAGTGCACGTAACGCGAGGGCTCGAGAAGAGCCGCGGTCCACAGATCGCCGTTGCCCTCATGCAGGAAGGTCGCGAGCGGAAAGCCGGCGTGTGATGTCTCCTGCATGTAATGCCCGAGCGATCCCATGCTCGCCAGGATCGGCGTGCCGTCGTAGGCGCTGAGCAGATAGCGCGTCACGGCCTGACGCTGCAGCCGGAACGGTGTCTCCCACTGCGCTTCGAGCACCATCGGCGCGTGCGCATCGATCGGCGGGCGTTGCCAGCAGACGAGCGCCACGAGCACAACGGCCCCAACCATCTGCAGGCGCCGCGGCACACGCGCGATGGCCGACGCCGCGAGCAAGCCGCCCACGGCGACGATCGGAATCATGTACCGCACGCGCAGCGGATGGCCTTCGTAGAACGCGTAGAAGGGCAGCACCGCTGTCGCGAGCAGCGCGAGCGAGAGCGCTTCGGCGCGGCGCCGGACGAGCGCGGCGATCGTCACCACCGTGCCGACGGCTGCGCCTCCCATCAAGATGTCGCCGCCCAAGGCGCGTGCGCTCGCGACGATCTGATGCAACGCGACGAATGGCGCGTGATGGGCCGGGTTGTCCGGCACGAAGAAGCCGTCGGACACGAAAAGCGTGCCGGTCGTCGCGTAGCCGAGCAGCAGGAAGCCGGCGATCGCGCCCACGAACGCCGGCACGAGCGCGAGCGCGACCCGTGCACCGCGGCGCCGCTGCAACAACGCGCCGACCGCGATCAGCGCCGCCGCGAAGCACCAGCCTTCGTAGCGTGTGAGCGTCAATGCCGCGAGCGCGGCGCGCGCCTGCCACGTCGTTCGTGGCGTCGGCCGTTCGATCCAGCGATCGACAGCGAGCACGCTGACGCCCATCAGTCCGAGCAGCAAGGGCTCGGTCATTGGCGTGCTCTGCAGGTAGAGCAGATCGGGATTGGCGAGGATGAGCGCCGGCGCGGCCAACGCCGCGGCACGCGAGCCCGTCTGCCGCCACAGATATGCTGCCAGGGCCGCCAGCCCACTCGCGAGCGACACGATCGAGATCGCCACGGCCAGATAGCCCGAGCGATAGCCCCAGTCCGGCAGTACCGCGACGAGATCGAGCACGTGCGGCAGCGGCAGCCACACGGCGCCGATCTGACGCCATCCGGGCGTGAGGCTGTCGACGATCCGGCGCGCGACGACGAGGTGCGCGCGCGCGTCGTAGTGACTGAGCGTGAGATCGATCCGCGCGTAGTGGATCGCCGCAAGCGTGCCGAGGAGCGTCGCGACGACGAACACGCCCACGGCCAGCGGCCACGCCCGGGAATCCGCGCGATCGTCAGCTATAATTGCAGGGTTGTCCATCTTCGTCCGCACAGATCCGTCTGGCTCATTCTAGATGCATCGGCTCAGCACGTTCTTCGAGTGGTTCGTCGCGACGATTCAGCCGATCGCGGAGAATCTCGGCGGGCCGGGCCTGGCGCTACTCGCGTTTCTCGACTCGTCCTTCCTGTCGCTCCCCGAAGTCGCCGACGCGCTGCTCGTCCTGCTCACGATCAATCATCCGAGCGAATGGCTGTACTTCGCCGCGATGTCGACGGCGGGCTCCGTCGTGGGCTGTTATGCGATCTATGCGCTCGCGCGGCGCGGCGGCGGGATGTTCATCCGGCGGCGCGTCAGCGCGCAGCTCGTCGAGCGCTCGCTCGACACGCTGCGGCGCCATGGCTGGCTCGCATTGATCGCCTGTTCGCTCTTGCCGCCGCCGGCGCCATTCAAGTTGTTCGTGCTGCTGGCGGGCGTGGCGGATTTGCGCCCGCGCGCCTTCGTCGGCGCCATCGCCGTCGGACGAGGCTTTCGCTTCTTCGCCGAGGCCTGGCTGGCGTACGAGTACGGCGATCGGGCGACGCAGTACATTCGCGAGAATCTGCCCGTGATTTCGCTGTGGGCGGCCGGCGTGCTCGTCGCCGGCGGCATCGCAGTCATGATCTGGCGCCGGCGACAGGTCGCTCACGCGGCGGACGTCTGACCGCCGCGGCCTCGAGGCGTCACGTCGTAGAATGTCCCCCCAGACCGTGACTCCCGATCTCTCCGTCGTCATTCCCATTCACAACGAGGCGCCGAACCTCGAGCCGCTTCATCGCGAGCTGACCGAGACGCTGACGGCGTGGGGCCGCGGCTACGAGATCCTCCTGGTCGACGACGGCAGCACGGACAACTCGTTCGAGATCCTGCGCCGCCTGCAGCAGGCGGATCCGCACACGCGCGTGATCCAGTTCCGGCGGAACTTCGGGCAGACCGCGGCGTTCGCGGCCGGATTCGCCGCCGCGCGCGGAAGCCTGATCGTCACGTCGGATGGCGATCTGCAGAACGACCCCCGCGACATCCCCGCGATGATCGATCGTCTCGAGCATGATCAGGTCGATATCGTCTGCGGCTGGCGGAAGTACCGGAAGGATCCGTGGATCAATCGCCGGCTGCCGTCGATGATCGCCAACCGGCTGATCTCGTGGGCCACGGGCGTGCGCCTGAACGACTATGGCTGCTCGCTGAAAGTGTTCCGCGCCGAAGTCGTCAAGCCGCTGCGGCTCTATGGCGAGATGCACCGGTTCCTGCCGGCGCTCGCGAGCGAGATGGGCGTGCGCATCGCCGAGCAGCCGGTCAATCATCGCGCGCGGGTGCATGGCCGCTCGAAGTACGGCATCTCCCGCACCGTGCGCGTCATCCTCGACCTGCTCACCGTCAAGTTCCTCCTGAGCTACTCGACGCGGCCGCTACAGATGTTCGGCCTGTTGGGCATCGTGCTCGGCGGCATCGGTGGCGTCATCCTCACGGTGCTGGGCCTTGGCCGGCTCATGGGATCGATTTCGCTCGATCAACACCAGCCGCTGCTGCTCTTCGGCGTCCTCACCGGGTTGGCCGGCCTGCAATTGCTGACGATCGGCCTGCTGGCGGAGATGCAGGCGCGGACCTACCACGAGTCGCAGGGCAAGCCGGTCTACGTCATTCGGCGTGTGTTGGAGACGATTGACGGCGACGAGGCGTGATCCCTCTGTTACCATGTCGAGGCTGCCGCGCACGCCCGCGCGGCGCGTGAGACGGATATGGCGATGCGTGGAGGCAGATTGATGAGGCGTGTGCTCGCGGCAGGCATGATGATGACGGCAGTGTTGTGGACAGCGTCCGCCGCGGGACAGACCCCGTCGACGCCTCAGGCGTCTACCGCATCGACCGTCAAGTCCTGGTACATCGGCGCGAACACGGGCGCCGCCGTCGTCGAGAACTTCAGCGCCGTCGTCGGCGCAGAAGGTGGTAAGCGGTTCTGGAAGAATCTCGATCTCGTCGGCGAGATCGCCTGGGTGCAGGACGGGGTCAGCCGCCGGCAGCTCGACAAGGTCGACACGCTCGCGCGCAGCATCGCGGACAGCCAGCACGGCACGGCATCGAGCGACATGCGCGTCCCGACGCTCTATGGCGGCCTGGGCGGCCGCTGGGTGCTCGAGCAGAGCGGCAAGTTCCGGCCGTACTTCCTCGTCACGATTGGCGCCGCGAAGGTCAATCTCAAGCCGACCATCGGGCTGAACGGCACCGATGTGACCAGCTCTGCGGCCACCTACGGCGTCACGCTGGGGCAGGACGTGATCGGCAAGTACAACCACTTCGCGACCGAGGGCGGCATCGGCGTGCTGATGAGCTTTGGAGAGTGGTACGCCGACGGCGGCGCGCGCCTGCTCAGCATCAGCTCCGACCAGCGCACGAACATCGCGCGCATCGTCATCGGCGGCGGATACACCTTCTGAACGATTCGGCCCCAGCCCGTCCGAGCGACACCGGCCCGTCGACGCGCTTCCGCGCGTCGAACGTGACGGTCGTCGTGTCGAACTACAACGGGCTGGGCATCCTGCCGGACTGCCTCGGCTCGATCCAGCGTCTCGTCTCGCCGCCCGGCGAGATCATGGTCATCGACGATGGATCGCGCGATGGCAGCCCGGCATTCGTGCGCGAGCACTTTCCGTCGATTCGCGTCATCGAGCTCGGCGAGAACAGCGGCGGCATCCTCAACAAAGTCCGCAATCGCGCGCTCGCGGAGGCCAGGACCGACTTCGTCATGCTCGTCGACAACGACGTGCTGCTGAAGGACGACTGCATCGAACAGCTCCTGCACGGCATGGCGACACTCCCGCAGGCGGCCGTGTGCCTGCCGCGCACGCTCTACGAGCGCGATCCGTCGATGATTTATCAGGACGGCCAGGTGCTGCACTACGTCGGTACGAGCCTGGCGCGGAATCGCAACTTTCCCGTCGCGCAGGCGGACAACACGCCGCGTCTGACGATCGGCTGGGGCGTGCAGCTGATCGACAAGCATCAGGCGGCGCTCGTCGGCAACTTCAGTCTCGGCTACGTGATCGGGTGGGGTGACGATGCAGAGTTCAATCACAAGATGAACCTGCTGGGGCATTTCTGCTATCACATCCCGGCGGCCATCGTGTACCACAAGCGCGTGCAGGGGGCGAAGCGCTACTACGCGTCGGTGCGGAATCGCTGGCGCTTCATTCTCGAGCACTATCAGACGCGAACGGTTGTCCTGTGCGCGCCGGCGCTGGCGGTGTACGAGACGTCGCTGCTTCTGTTCCTGGCCAAGAAGCGCGAGTTGCGTCACTATCGCGCCGGCATGGGCTACGTGTTCGCCAATCTCGGTCCGATCCGCGAGGTGCGCCGCCGCATCCAGACGCAACGGGTGATGCGCGATCGCGACGTCATGACGAGCGGCGACATCTTCATCGCGCCCGAGTACGTCGATTCGAAGATCCTGGCCTTCGGCTACCGGCTGATGAACACGTTTCTGAACGCTTATTGGACGCTCGTCCACAGAGTGCTTTGAGCCGCCCGTCGATTGCGCTCGTCAGCACGTACTACGCGCCGCTCATCGGCGGGGCAGAGACGGCTGCGTCGCAGCTCGCCGCGTTTCTCGCGTCACAGCAGCGGCGCGTGGTCGTCATCACGAAGCGGCTGGCCGCCGAGCATGCGCGCGTCGAGCGCGCCGGTGACGTCGAGATCCGGCGCGTCGGCCCGGTCGGCCCGCCACGCGGCTTCGCCAAATGGATCGCCGCGCCCGCATTCTTCCGGGCGCTCGTCCGTTTCCGGCGCGAGTACGACGTCGTCGTGTGCGTGGACTATCGCGGTGCGGGCCTCGCCGCGTTGTGGGCGCGCATCTGGACGAAGCGGCCCGTCGTGTTCCAGGCCGTGACCGACGGCGTGATCAGCGGCGGCGCGGTTCGGGCGGCGCTGTCGCGCGCCCGCGTGCCGGAACTCCTGATCGATGCGATGACGTGGCCGATCCGTCGGCTCTACGGCGGCGCCGACGCCTATTGCTGCATCTCTCGCACGATCGAGCGTGAGGCGATTGCCGCCGGCGTGCCCGCGGCGCGCGTGCACTACCTGCCGAATCCTGTCGACCTGACGGTATTTCGGCCGGCATCGGCGGAGGAGCGCGCGGCGACGCGCGCACGTTTGGGCGTGGACGCGGCGGCGATCGTGGCGATCTTCGCTGGACGATTGAGTCGCGAGAAAGGGCTGCTCGAGTTGATCGAGGCGTGGTGCGCCGGAATGCCCACGGGATCGCTGTTGATCGTCGCCGGCGCCGAGATGCCCGGCCATCCGTGGAACGTCGCCGCCCAGGCCCGCGCGCGTGCGGCGAGCGCGCCGACGCCGGTGCGGTTCGTCGGCGGGCAGTCGCAGCCGGATCTCGCCGCGTGGCTGCGCATCGCCGACGTGCACGTCCAGCCGTCGCACTTCGAAGCGTTCGGCACGTCGGCGATCGAGGCGATGGCCTCGGGACTGCCGGTCGTCGCAAGCGACATCGGCGGCCTGCCGGACTTCGTGAAGCCCGACGTCAACGGCGTGCTGGTGCCGCCGCGCGACGCGCCCGCGCTCGCCGATGCGCTTCGCGCGCTGCTCGCCGACGCACCCAGACGCGCGCGTCTCGCGCGCGGCGCGGTCGAGACGGCGCAGGCGTTCGAGATCGGACGCGTGCTCGGCGCGTTCGCCGCGATCGTCGATCGGACCGTGACCGATCATGCCTGACGCCGGCACTTCTTCGTCGAGCCGCACTCCGGCATCGCGCGCGGCGTTCGTGCGCAACGTCGGGTACTCGGCGCTATCGGCGGCGAGCAACGGCCTGTTGCTCATCCTCGTCATCGTGGCGACGCGCGGCCTCGGCGGGGCGTACGAGCTGTTCGCCTACGCGCTCATCCTCGCCAAGATCGGCGAGACGCTCATGGACTTCGGCCTGCAGCAGGCGACGATCCGCGGAATCGCCCGCGATCGGACGGTCGCCCGCGCGATGTTCACGAACAGCGTCTCACTCAAGGCCCTGACAGGACTGGCGGTCGGAGTCGCGCTGCCGCTGGTGCCGGCGGTGCTCAATCGCGACGCGCTCTGGCCGTCCGTGCTGATGCTGGCGGGATCGATGCTGCGGTCCTACGTGATGACCGTGCGCGGCGTGTTGCAAGGCCTCGAGCGCTTCGGCCACGACGCCGCCATCGAGTTCGGCGATCGCGCGTTGATGCTGATCTTCGGCGCGGCGGCGGTGGCGATGGGCGCCGGCGTCATCGGCCTCTCCGTCGCGTGTCTGGCGTCTCGAGGCGTCTCGCTCGTCTGGGCCATCATCGTCGCGCACCGGCACATCGGCGCGCCGACGCCCGCGTTCGACTACGCGCGTTGGCGCGAGCTCGGCTCTCTCGCCGCCCCGGTCGGCGCGTTCCTGGTGGTCGTGACGATCTTCGCGTATGTCGACGGGCTCATTCTCGAAGCGCTGAAGCCGCGCGCGGGCGAGCTGGGGCTCTACGCCAACGCCTACAAGCTCTACGAAGCGACGACGTATGCGAGCAGCGTCCTCGCCGCCGTGCTGACGCCGCGACTTGCGCACGCATGGGCGCACGACCGGGCCGCGCATGCCGCGCTCGCGAGGCGCGGGGTTGCCGGGGCGATGGCGCTGGCCATCGTCGTGACCGCGCTGGTCTGGCTGCTCGCGCCGTGGGCGCTCGGCCTGCTGTTCGGAGCGCCATATCGGGCCGCGACGGCCGCGCTGCGCATCCTCGCCGCAGGGCTGCCGTTCGTCTTCGCGATCTGGATCCTGCACGCCATCGCGCTGTCGAGGTTCGATCAGCGGCTGCTGGTCATCGCCACCGTCGCGGGCGGCGTGGTCAACGTGGTCGTCAACGTCGTGCTGATTCCGCCGTACGGGCGCGACGGCGCGGCGCTGGCGACGGCGGCGGGTGAGGCGGTCGCGATGGCCGTGCTGATCTGGGGGCTGCGGGACGTGCTGTTCGGGCGCCGTCCGGCGCGCACGTAGACGATCGTGCGTCTTTCGTTGACAGGTCTGCAGCCGCACCGTATTCTCGTTTGGGCTTTTTCGCGTGCTCCGCGCCATGCGGACACGCACGTCGACAACACGCGCGTGCCGCAGGTTAGGTGGAGGACGATGAAAGTACGGGGAGCAGGACTGGTCGTGATGGTCGCCGCATTGGCGGCTGCGTGCAATTCGAACAATCCCGCGCGGCCGACGATGAGCTTCGTAGCGCCCGTGCCTCAGCAGCCGGCCAATGGCGTCGGCTACAACTTCAGCGCACAGCCGGTGGTGCTGCAGATCGTCAACGCCGTGCGAACGGGCTCCGACGCCGTGACGTATGCCGTTGAAGTCTCGCCGAATGCCAGCTTCTCGCCGTTGACCTACAGCGCCGACGGCATCGCTGAGGGCAGCGGCGGCACGACGAGCGTCCCGCTGCCATCGCTCACCGGCAACACGACGTACTACTGGCGCTGGCGCGCGGTCGTCGGCGGCATCGCCGGCGAGCCGTCTGCGACGCAGAGCTTCTTCCTGCGGCCGAACATCACGATTTCGGCCGTCGACGTCGTCGCGCCTGAGGCGGATGGGGCCGTGTTCTCGGCGCGCCCGTCATTCATCGTGAATAACGCAACGCGCACGGGCCCGGCCGGGACGATCTTCTACGAGTTCCAGGTCTCGGCGTCGGCCGCGTTCAGCGACTTGATCGCGACGGCCACGATTCAGGAGCAGGGCAATGGCACCACGACGTGGGCGCCGTCGAGTGACCTGCCCGAGGGCACGCTGTTCTGGCGCGTGCGCGCGAAGGATCCCGTGGCAGACGTCTCCGGGCCATTTACGGCCGCGCTGAAGTTCGATCGCCGGTTCGGCATCGACCTCAATACGGTCTCCTATGAGAACGGGCCGAACATCTCGCAGTGGCCGCAGACGCGCACGCTGACCGCGGCGTACAAGACGGGCGATATGGTCTGCACGGAGTTCGATTCGGGAGACTGGCCCGATGTGCCGTTCTTCGATGACCCCAGCACGCGCGTGATCGGCAACCAGTGGGTGTTCATCAACATCGGCGGCGTGTGGCACGGCGGCGCCGGACACTGGCTGCGGCCCGGCCAGTTCTGCAAGGGCGAGTACGACGATGCCTTCTTCGTCGAAGGATTCCACAACCCGCCGCTCAATTCGGTGGTGCTGCGGAGCGGCGACGTCTTCGGCATCATGGTGAGCACGCCGGCCCGGACGTATCCGACTGGCGCGACCAAGGACGAGCGGTCCGACGTGCAGATGATCGTCTGGTAGTCCGCTCCAGAACCGATTGGCCTCGACGAGGCGCCGGCTCCCGAAAGGGAACCGGCGCCTTTTCGTGTTTTTGCACTGTTCTCCAGGGCGTGTGGGGCCGATAGACCGGTATGGACCGGGAGATGTCCCGGCCGACTGGAACATCAAGGTCGATCGCATGCGCCGGATATTTGCCACGCTACTCGTTCTCACGATCCCCAGCCTCCTCGCCTCAGGGTGCGAGGAGTCGAAGAGCGCGACGCCGCTCAGCCCGTCGATCGCCGGGCCCATTGCCGGCGTCGAGATTTCTGAGCCGGGCGCCGTGTCGCCCGTCGACGCGCGCATCGCGTCTGATCAGCAGCCGATCAAGCTGATCGTGAACAACGCGTCGAGCAACGGCGTTCGACCGCTGTCCTATCGATTCGAGATCGCCGCGGTGAGCGATTTCTCGAACGTCCTGTACAGCAAGAACGTCAGCACGCCCGGCGACGGACAGACGTCGTTGCTGCTCGAGCAGTCGCTCGACCCCGGTGGCTCCGAACGGATCTACTACTGGCGCGCCAAGGCGTATGACGGCGCGAACGACGGCGACTTCACGCCTCCGATGAAGTTCACGGTCTTCCGGCCGGTCACGATCGGACGTCCTGGCGCGATCAGCCCGCCGCCCAACTCGACGACGAGCACGACCAAGCCCGTGCTCGAAGTGCAGAACGCGCCGGTCAGCGGCCCGGCCGGATCGATGCGCGTGCTGTTCCAGTTGGCGACCAACTCCGCGATGGCGAACCCGTTGCTCTCGCCTGATGTCCCCGTCGGTCCCAATGGCCAGACGGCCTACCAGGTGCCGAACGATTTGACGCCCAGCACGGTGTACTACTGGCGCGCGCGTGCGTTCGACACGGCAGGCCACACCGGCGATTTCTCGGACGTGTTCGCGTTCACGACGCCAGCGGCCGCGACAGGCGGCGGTGGAGGCGGTGGAGGCGGCGGCAACACGCCCATCTCATCGCCGAACGATCAGATCGACATGAAGTCGGTCGTCATCGAGTACGGCGCAGACATCCGTTCCTGGACCGTCGACTCGACGATCACGTCCGTGACCCGCAACGGCACAACGTTCTGCACGAACCACACGAAGGCGGGCCAGTGGCCGGTCTTGCCGTTCCTCGGCGATCCGAGCGTCCAGGTCGAGGGCAATCAGTGGTTCTTCGCGAACATCGGCGGCACGTGGTACGGCGGTGCGAACGAGTGGCTGCGGCCGGGGCAGACGTGCAAGGACGTCGGCGGTAATATCGGGGCTGACAACTTCCGTGGTGCGCCGCATCTGTCGCAATGGACACCGCATTCGGGCGAGGTCCTCGGCATCGCCGTGAGCACGCCGGCGCGCGCGGGCCAGCAGGGGACCGCCGAGCGCAGCAACATCGTGCTCTTCACGTGGCCATGAGCACCGTTCTCATGGCTTTCCGCCCTATGGCTTGACGGACTCCAGACCAAGCCGTTACCGTTCACAGCGGCTCCGCCGATTACCCGGCGGAGCCTGCTGTGAGCACAAGGTCCCTCCCCCTTCTTACGCTCGCCTGGATGCCCCTGCTCGCGCTCGTCGCGGGCTGTGGTGGTGGTCCGACCACCGTTGACCAGCCGCCTCTCGTTACTCTGCCGACGATCGCCTGTCCGGCCGACGTCGCCGACAACGTGACCACGGTGCCGTTGACGGTCTCGTATGCGCCGCCGGCGGTTACGGGCGGCACGGCGCCCGTGTCGACGACGTGCACGGTGCCGTCAGGAGCGACGTTCCCGTCCGGCACCAGTGACGTCATCTGCACGGCGACGGATGCGGCGCAGCGGACGGCCCAGTGCGTGTTCCACGTCACCGTGACGGTGACGGCCCGCCTGCGGGGGACCAAGATCCTCGCGTTCGGCGACAGCATCACCGAAGGCGAAGTCGCCCAGGCCTTGATGCTCACGTGGCATCAATACGACCCTGCCGACAGCTATCCTGTCGTGCTTCAGAGCCTCCTGCAGAGCCGTTACCCGTCCCAATCCGCCGACATCGTCGTCGTCAATTCCGGCGTGCAAGGAGAGACCGCCGTGGCGGGCGCTGATCGGCTCGTCGATGAGGTCCGCCGCAACTCGCCGGACGTGTTGCTGCTGATGGAGGGCAGCAACGACGTGAACGAGAGGACGTCGCCGTTCGATATCTCGCAAGCGATTCGCGCCGACATCATTCACGGCTTTCAGTACGGCGCCAAGCTCGTGCTCGTGTCGACGTTGCTGCCCGAGGTGCCGGGCCGCTTGCGCGCCGGCAACCCAGCGGGGATCCCTGATGCCAACGACGCGATTCGCGACGCGGCTGCGCGCGAGGGCGCAACGCTCGTCGACGCGTTCTCGGTGTTCGATCCCAAGAAGGAGCTGCTGATCGGCGACGACGGCCTGCATCCGACCGTGGCGGGATACAAGCTCCTGGCCGAGACGTTCGCCGCGGCGATCGCGGCCAATTTCGACGCCTCCGGCTCGCCCGCGCCGCAGTTCGTCCAGCGGACCGGCCGGCCGTCCCTCGCTCGAACCCGCGTGCTGTCACCTTGACGACGGCGTAACGAGCCGATACCGTCAAGGGGCCTGTCCGCACGATTCGGCATGCTTCGATTGACGGCCTTCTGGCATCTCTCTGTCCGCTCGAGCCTGATGGCGATCGTCATGATGACCGCCGCGGGCTGTGGTCATCACGGAAACGGAATGACGCCGCCCGATCCGGTCGGCGCGCTCGCCATCGCGTGTCCCGCGGATTTCACGAAACAGGTCGAACAGACGCCGGCCTCCGTGACGTTCGACGCGCCGGTCGCGACCGGCGGCGTGGCGCCGATTGCCACGTCGTGCAGCCCCGCGTCGGGCACATCGTTTCCCACCGGCGTCACCGACGTGCTCTGCGTCGCAACCGATGCGAACCAGGCGCGGGCGCAGTGCGTGTTCCATCTCACGGTCGACTTCGTCGGACGCCTGCAGGGGACGCGGTTCCTCGCCTTCGGCGACAGCATCACGGCCGGCGAGGACGGAACCGATTCGTCACCGGCCTGGCGGCGTCCGAGCAACGTGAACGACGCGATTGCGTATCCGACCGTGCTCACGAAGCTGCTCAAGGACCGCTATACGTCCCAGGCCGGCGACATCGTCGTGACGAACGCAGGTGTGAGCCTCGAGAAGGCCGCATCGGACGATGCGCAGCAGCGTCTCGTCGACGAGATCGACGCGAGCCATCCGGACGTCCTGCTGCTGCTCGAAGGTACCAATGACGTCAACGACTACGACTCGTTGGACGACATCGACAAGGTGGCGCAGGCCCTGACGCATGACGTGACGCGCGCGCAGCAGCACGGCGTGAAGCTGGTCCTGCTGTCGACGCTCCTGCCACAGGTCGGCCGGCCTCGCGGCGAGAATCCGGATGGCATTGCGCCGACCAACGACGCGATCCGCGACGTCGCGGCGCGTACCGGCGCCGTGCTCGTCGACGCGTACGCCGCGTTCGAGCCACAGAAGACGATGCTGATCAGCGCCGACGGCCTGCATCCGACGACCGACGGCTATGCGCTGCTGGCGAACGTATTCCTGGACGCGATCGCCGCGAACTTCCAGCAGGCCGCGGCACCCGCCGCGCCGCAGATGTTCCGCAGGCCGGCGACGGCGCAGCCCTCGCCGGTTCGTCCAACAGCGCCAACGGCATCACGGCGCGTCGGATCGGCGCGGCGCTAACGGCCGATCAGCCCATCGCGACCATCTTCCGGCCGCGTCCCGGCAGCGCGAAGATGTAGCGATTGGGAAGGCGCTTGAGGAAGTACGGATCGTCCCCCGGCCGCACGGCGTAGGTCCCGCTCATGCGATTCGCGATGGCTGTGTCGTAGCCCGCCCGCTCGAGACGCGCCTGCGTGTAGACGCTCGTCACGCCCCAGGGCAGACAGAGATGATGGACGCGCGTTCCGAGCCGCGTCTCGAGCCTCTCGCGGCTGGCGACCAGCTCGTGATCGATCGCCGCGTGCTGTTCGTCTTTCGTCTCCCAGCGGCCTCTGACACGGCGAAGCGGCTCGGCGAGCACGTCACGCCAGTTCTCCTGACGGAAGAGCGCGGCGCCGCCGTGCTCAGCGACGAACGCTTCGACGTGCGCGCACGACTCGGCATCGGGTACGAAGCGGCGCCCGGAGGACATCCGCGATCGGCGCGCGAAGAGCGGATGACCGAGGCGTGCCGGATCGAGAAACGACGGCGGGTCGTCGACGTTCAGTCTCGGACGATCGAGGAAGTACTCCTCGGCGAACGACGGCCGCACGACGTCGATCGCCTGGTCGCCGCAGAACTGCATGGAGTGCGACCACGTGTGCGACTGCACGTCGACGACGCCCGACGAAGCGAGCGCGCGTAGCTCGGGCCAGGTCGCAAACGGGTTGTCGGCGAAATCCGCGGCTGCGGCGTCGACGGGCCCGTCGTCCAGCGTGGGACGAACGGACGGCGCGTCAACGACGCGGCCGGGGATCGCGTACGTCACGGCCGTCAACCCGTAGCGGCGGAGCAGCGGCGCGACGACGAGCCAGACGCTCGCCAGCGCGTCGTCGAAGGCCAGCAGGACCGTGCGCGGGCGCGGCCGCTGTGTGCCGCGAGCGATCGCCGACATCTCGTCGCACGTGACCGTCGTGTAGCCGTTGCTGGCGAGACGGTCGAACGCCGGCTCGAGCGCCTCGGGCGTCGTGTCGTGGAAGTGGAAGACCGGGAGCGCCTCGCCGACGCCGAATCCGAAGACGAACAGGGGATAGCGTCCGGCGAGCACGTCGATGACGCCTCGCAGTCGTCCGCCGCGCTCGCTGAAGGGCGCACCGCGTGGCACGTGCCGCATGGGTCGCGGCCAGCATATCATCGCGTCCGCCGGGCCTTTTGCTATCATCGGCGCCCATGCTCCCAAGCTCGGCCCGGTGGTGGCCGCCTCTCCGGGCGGCCGCCCTCGGTGCGGTCCTGGTTGTCGTCATGACCGCGCCGACGCTCACGCGATTGACGACGGTCGGCCGGTTCGATACGAATGACGGCCTTTTCAGCATCTGGAACATCGCGTGGATCGATCACGCGCTGCTGACCGCGCCCGCGTCGCTGCTCAACGCCAACATCTTCTATCCGCACACGGGCACGCTCGCGTACTCGGAGCTCAATCTCGTCGCCGGCCTCTTCGGGCTGCCGTGGTACGCCGCGACGCATCACAGCGCCGTGGCGGCATTGAACGGCGCGGTGGGCGTCGCGCTGTGGCTCGCGTTCGTCGCGATGTGGGCGCTCGTGCGGCGGCTCTCCGGATCGGACGGGGCGGGCCTCGTGTCCGCGACGGCGTTCACGTTCTGCCCGTACGTCGGCGCGCGGACGGCGCACATCCAGCTCCTGATGATCTTCGTGTTCCCGCTCGTGCTGCTGGCGTTCCACCGTCTTCGCGAATCGCCTACGCCGCAGCGCGGCGTGGCGCTCGGACTGGCGCTGGCTGTCGCCGCGCTCAGCTGCGGCTACTACGGCATCTTCGCCGGCTGCGCGCTGACGTGGATGGTCCTCGCGTTCGCGGACCGATCCGGACGCTACTGGGGCGCGATCGCGGTGTCGGCGGCGGTCGTCGCGGCCGCCGTGTGGCCCGTCTTCCATGCGTTCGCGACGGCGCGTGCGCAATCGGGCGCGGCGCCGCCATCGTATGTCGGCAATGAGCTTCCCGCGTGGTCGGCGAACGTCTCTGCGTATCTGGCGTCGAGCTCGATCGCGCACGAGTGGTGGCTGCCCGCGCTGAAGCGCTGGCGGCCGTGGAAGGACGTGCTGTTTCCCGGCATCGGCCTGCTCGCTCTGACCGGCGTCGGCACCACGGTCGCGTGGCGCAGCGGTTCGGCCACGCGACGCGTGCTCGTCGCGTATCTGACGCTCGCCGCGCTGGCCGTGTGGGCGTCGTTCGGTCCCAGGCTGGGCCTCTATCGCGCGCTGGAGTACGTCATCCCCGGCATGGGGCTGATACGCGCGCCGGGCCGGTTCGGCATTCTCGTGGCTTGTGCGCTGGCCGTGATTGCGGGCTTCGGCGTCGCGCGACTGTCAAAGGCGCGCGCCTGGGTGCCGTGGGTGCTCGTGGCGGTGATCGCGGCCGAGCTCGGCGTCAAGACGCAGGAATGGGGATGGCCATCATGGCCGCTGAGCCCCGTCCCGGCCGTTTCTCGCGTCTATCGCAAGCTTCCGAACCTTCCGCCCGGCGTGCTCGTGGAGTTTCTGTTTCCCTATCAGCGCGCGACCTATCACTTTCACGCGCGCGCCATGTACTGGTCGACGTATCACTGGCTGCCGCTCGTCAACGGCTACAGCGACATCATTCCTCAGGACTTCGATCGAATCGCGATCCCGATCAACGCCTTTCCCGATCCCGAATCGTTCGAGATCATGAAAGCGCGGAACGTGCGGTACGTGCTGTGGCATCTGGACGACTACCAGAGCGCAGGGCGCGACGTGCTGCAGACGCGGATCACACGGTATGGGCAGTACCTGCGGCCGGTCGTCATCGCCTCCGACGCGTGGCTGTACGAGATTGTGCAGTGGCCGGGCAACGACGGCGGCGCCGCGCGCGCCAATGTTCCCGGACAGGCCGCTGGCGGCTAGGACGACGAGCCGAAGGACGGCGCCGGCGCGCGCTGACCGCGACGTCCGAGATACGCCACCGCGCCCGTCGTCGAGAACAGCATGATGAGCGCGGCGCTGATGAACGACAGCGCCAGCGCGGACTCCGCGGGCAGGTGGAGCTGCGTGAAATAGACGGTGAAGATGCCCTCGCGTACGCCGAAGCCGTTCACCGAGATCGGCAGCATCTGCACGATGAACGACAGCGGGATCAGGATCGCGAGGTGTGCGAGCGGGATGGGAATCGCGAGCGCATGCGCGACGGCGCCGTAGAACGCGACGATCGTGAGCTGCACGACGATGGCGCCGGCGAACGCGGAGACGAGGGCGCCGAGCGCGGCGCGGAACTTGTGCAGCGCCGCCGTCAGGTTGTCGATGCGCGCGCGCACCCATTCCTGATGCAGCCGCTCGAGCGGCCGAAGCAACCGGCCGAGCCCGTGCGGCAGCAGGACCATGGCCATCGTGATGGCGCTGCCCCCCGCGAACGCGAGCCAGAGCAGGCCAGGACCGACCGGTCCCGCCGACTCGCTGCGCGCCGCCGCCAGCGACGCGCCGAGCGCCGCCACGAAGACCAGTCCCAGCAGCCCGAGCCCGCGGTCGAGCAGCACGACGGTCGTCGCGAGCGTCATCGAACGCGCGGCTTTCGCGCTGTCGCGAATGCGAATCACGTCGCCGCCGATGTTCGACGGCAGGAAGTTGTTGAAGAAGGTCGCGACGAGGAACGAGCTCAGCAGCGCGCCGAAGCCGAGCTCGACGTGCTGGGCCGCCAGCAGCACGCCCCATCGCCATGCGCTGATCGCGATCATCACGAAGTAGAGCAGCAGCGCGAACGCCAGCCACGGGATGGACGCCGTGCGCGCGGTGTGCCACAGCCGCGGCAGATCGACGCGCGATAGAAGCACGTACAGCAGGCCGCCGCTGACGACGATCTTGAGGATCCAGATGAGCGTCTGCCGGACGGAAGACGAGGACGATGAGGACGGTGGCGCGTCTGTCACAAGCGCCCGGCACGCCAGCGGACCGAGCGGCGTAGTGTAGCATGTACCACCCGTGAGAACGCCGTCGGTACGGCTGCCTGCATGCACATCCTGATGATCGCGCCGGAGCCGTTCTTCGAGCCTCGCGGCACACCGTTCTCCGAATTTCACCGCATCCGGGCGCTCACGTCGCTGGGCCATACGGTCGATCTCGCGACGTACCCGTTCGGCCACGACGTGGAGCTGCCGGGCCTGCGGATCGTCCGCTGCGTGCGGCCACCGTTCGTGCACCGCATCGGCATCGGGCCGTCGTGGACGAAGGTGCCGCTGAACATCAGCCTCACGTTCACCGCGCTGCGCCTGGCGCTGTCGGGCCGGTACGACGCCGTCCACTCGCACGAAGAAGGCGGCGGCATCGGCGTGTGGCTTGCCCGATGGCTGCGCGTGCCGCATCTCTATGACATGCACTCGAGCCTGCCGCAGCAGGTGACGAACTTCGGCTACCGCAAGATGCCCGGTCTTGCGTCGATCCTCGGTTGGCTCGAACGGTTCATGATCCGCGGCTCGCGCGTCGTCATCGTCATCTGCGCGGACCTCCAGACCACCGTGCGAAACGTGCGGGCGGACGTGCCGACGGTGTTGATCGAGAACGCACCGGGATCGGGCAATCCGCCGACGCCGGGATCCGGTGACGCGGTCCGACGCGCGCTCGGCCTCGACGCGGCGACGCCCGTCGTGCTCTACACGGGTACGTTCGAGCACTATCAGGGGCTGGATTTGCTCTACGCGGCGATGGCCGTCGTCATGAAGACGCGTCCTGACGCGCGGCTGGTACTCGTCGGCGGAGATCCGCCGCAGGTCGCGCACGCGAAGCAGGAGATCGAGCGCCTCGGCTTGAGCGGCCATGTCCTCTTGACGGGCCAGCGGCCGGCAGAGGAGATCCCGGCGTATCTCGACGCCGCGACCGTGCTCGTGTCTCCGCGATCGACCGGCACGAACACGCCGCTGAAGATCTATCAATACTTGCGATCAGGCCGGCCGATCGTCGCGACGAACCTGCGCACGCACACGCAGGTGCTGTCGGATGACATCGCGCTGCTCGCGGATCCGACGCCAGAGGCGTTCGGCGCGGCGATCGTCGATGCGTTCGCCGATCCGGAGCGCGCGGCGGCGATCGGCGCGCGCGCCAAAACGATCGCGAACACGCGGTATAGCGACGAAGCCTACATGGCGAAGACGCGACAGGCGTGCGGGCTGCTGTTCGCAGAACAGCAGGGTACGCCGGAGCGGGGACTGGCGTGACGACGGGCTCGCAGCGGACCGCCGAGGCCGGCCGCGATCACTACAGCTACGCGCACTACGCCAATCGCGACGTCGCCGAGGGCTTCGACGCGCTGCGGTTCGGCGGACCGATCGGTCAGCATCTATTGCAGACGCAGGAGGCGCTGCTCGCCGAGGCGCTGTCGCCGCTGGAAGGCCGGCGCGTGCTCGACGTCGGCGCCGGCACCGGACGCGTGGCACTCGCCCTCGCCGCGCGAGGCGCGATCGTCCATGGGCTCGACGCGTCGGCCGAGATGCTCGCCGTGGCGCACGAGCGCGCGACGCAGGCCGGTCTCTCGATCCAGTTCGACGTCGCCGATGCGCACGCGCTGCCGATCGCCGATCGCTCGGTCGACGCGGCGGTCTGCTTTCGTCTGCTCATGCACGTGCTCGACTGGCGACGCTGCGTCTCTGAGCTGTGCCGCGTCTCGCGCCAGCGCGTCGTCATCGATTTCCCGGCCGCCGCCAGCGCGGCGGCGATCGAAAGCCTCGTCCGTCGCGCGCGTCAGGCGATGGGCCAACGCGTGGAAGCCTATCGCGTGATGCGCGAGCGCGACGTCCGCGACGCGCTCGCCGCCAACGGCTTCCGTGTCGTGCTCGTGCGCCGGCAATTCGTCCTGCCCATCGCGCTGCACAAGGCGATCGGACGCCTGCCGCTGTCGCTCGCCGTCGAACGCGGCCTGGCAGCCGTCGGCCTGCTGCGCGCGTTCGGATCGCCGGTCACGATGGTGGCGGAGCGGTGACGGTTCTCGTCACCGGCGCCACGGGCTTCACCGGCGGCCATCTCGCGCGGCATCTCGCAGCGGCCGGCGATCACGTCCGCGTCCTCGTTCGTGATCCCCGGAACGCGACGGATCTCTCATCAGCCGGCTTCGATGTCGTCGCCGGCGATCTCACCGATCGCGAGAGTCTGGCGCGCGCCGCGCAGGGCGTGGACGTCATCTACAACATCGCCGCGCTCTATCGCGAAGCCGGCCTGCCGGCGGCGGCCTATCGCGCCGTCAACGCCGACGGCGTCGTCCACGTCGTCGATGCGGCGCGCGAAGTCGGCGCGCGGCGCGTTGTCCATTGCAGCACGGTCGGCGTGCATGGCGACATCGAGCACCCGCCCGCCAGCGAAGAGGCGCCGCTGAAGCCGGGCGACGTGTATCAGGAGACCAAGCTGCTCGGCGAGCAATTGGGACGGGAAGCCGCGGCGCGCGCGGGCGTCGAGCTCGTCATCGCACGGCCGACGGGCATTTATGGTCCTGGCGATCGCCGGCTGTTCAAGCTCTTCGGCGACATCGCGCGCGGGCGGTTCGTGATGCTCGGACGAGGCCGCAACTACTACCACGTCACGTACGTGACCGATCTCTGCGAGGGCTTCCGGCTGTGCGGCACGGTGCCGGCAGCCGCGGGGCGGACGTACATCCTCGGCGGCGGGGAAGTCACGACGCTGGCGGATCTCGTGCGCGTCACCGCGGAGATTGCGGGCCGCGCGGGACCGCGCCTGCGGCTGCCGATCTGGCCGGTGTGGCTCGCCGGCGCGTGCTGCGAGGCCGTCTGCGCGCCGTTCGGGATCGCGCCGCCGCTCTATCGGCGCCGTGTAGACTTCTTCCGCAAGAGCCGCGCGTTCGACATCGCTCGAGCGCGGCGCGAGCTGGGCTTCGCGCCGCAGGTCGGTGTGCGCGACGGCATCCGCCAGACGCTGGAGTGGTACCGTGAGCACGGGTGGATCTGAGACGCCGACACGCGAGATTCCGCGCGCGCAGGACCAGCTCTTTGCGCGCGGCAGCGCGTTGGCGAAATATCGTGCGCTGATCGTCGGACGGCCCGGCCTGGGCGCGCTCCTCGCGTACGAGATCGTGGTCTTTTTCACGCAGGCGCTGCCGGGCGCGCTGGGCCTGGCGCTCCGCAAGACCTGTTATCCATGGCTGCTCGGCGCCTGCGGCCGCAACGTCGTATTCGGGCAGAACGTCGTTCTGCGCCATCCACACAAGATTCGCATCGGCGACAACGTCGTGATCGACGACAACTGCCTGCTCGACGCCAAAGGCGACGCGAATCGCGGTATCCAGATCGGCAGCGGCGTGTTCGTCGGACGCAACACGATCGTCTCGTGCAAGAACGGCGACGTCGAGATCGCCGATGACGCGAACATCGGGTTCAACTGCGAGATCTTCTCAGCCAGCCGTGTCTCGATTGGCCGGGCGACGCTCGTCGCGGCCTACGCGTACCTCATCGGCGGCGATCACGACGCGGCGGATCGCGCGGCGGGCGTGCTGGAACAGGGCCGTGTGTCGCGTGGCGTATCGGTCGGCGACGGCGCGTGGATTGGCGCGGGCGCGGCGGTGCTCGACGGCGTCACGATCGGCGACCGCGCCATCGTCGGCGCCGGGGCGGTCGTGCGAGGCGACGTGCCGGCGGGCGCGACCGCCGTGGGCGTGCCCGCGCGCGTCCTCGGCACCGAGGCGGAGCGCTGATCGCGGATGGCCGTCATCCTCGTCGTCACCTCCGCGCCGCCGCTCGTCGAGGGCGGCCATGTCGTCATCGCGCGATCACTGCAACAGGCGCTCGTCGACGCCGGCCATCGCGCGGCGATCGTGACGACGCCGTCCAATCGTTTCGGCCGTCAGGCCTCCGCGTATCTGGCCAATTGGTTGACGGACGTCGGCGAGACCGGCGACGGCACGCGTGTGGACCAAGTGATCTCGCTGCGTTATCCGAGCTTTGCCGTTCGGCACTCGCATCACGTGTCGTGGCTCAACCACACGATGCGCGAGTACTACGATTTGTGGGATCAGTTCTCGGCGCGGTTGTCGCCGCAGGGGCGATTGAAGGAGCGCGCGCGCCGGACGTGCGTCCGGGCCGTCGACAACTACCTGCTGAAGCGCGTCTCGACACGCTTCGTCCAGTCTGAAACGATTCGCGCCCGCCTGCGGCGGTTCAACGGGCTCGATGCCGAAGTGCTGCATCCGCCTGCGCCGCCGCGCGCGTACCGCTGCGACGGTTACGGCGACTATCTCTTCTTCGCGTCGCGGCTGACGCCGCTCAAGCGCGCGGACCTGCTGCTGCAGGCGCTGGCACGGCCCGAGGCGAGCGCCGTTCGTTGCGTGATCGGCGGCGACGGCGAGCAGCGGGCCGAGCTCGTCGCCCTCGCCGCGCGGCTTGGCCTCGCCGATCGTGTGACCTTTGCGGGCCGGCTCGATGACGACGCGCTGGTCGCGCATTTGGGCCGCTGTCGAGCGGTGGTCTTCCCGCCGAAGGACGAGGACTACGGCTTCGTCACGATCGAAGCGTTCGTCAGCGGCAAGGCGGTCATCACCACGACCGACAGCGGCGGCCCGCTCGATCTCGTCAAGGACGGGCAGAACGGCCTCATCGTCGAGCCGACGGCCGACGCGCTCGCGGCGGCGATCTCGCGCGTGATGGACAGTCCATCCGACGCCGAGCGCATGGGGCAGCAGGCATTGCGCGACGCGGCGCCGATCACGTGGTCCGCGACGGTCGCGAAGCTCACCAGGAAGCTGTACGAAAACGGCGCTCACCGCCGATAATGATCGACCAGAGGTCCTCGTGAGCTATCGCAGTCCGCTGGAAGCGCGCATCGCGAAAAAGGTCACCACCGCGATCATCGATCACAACCTGATCGAGGACGGCGACCGCATCATGGTCGGGCTGTCCGGCGGGAAGGACAGCTGGGCCCTGCTGCAGATCCTCGACGTGCTGCGCCGTCGCGCGCCGATCGACTTCTCGCTCGTCTCCGTCAACGTCAACTCCGGCTACACCGGCTTCCGTCACGACCTGATCACCAGCGCGTGCGCCGAGCGCGGCTGGGCGTGTCACATCGAGCACACGACGATCGGCGCCGTCATGGACGACATCCTGGACGACGGCGATACGCCGTGCTCACTGTGTGCGCGTCTGCGGCGAGGCGTGCTGTACCGGCTGGCGGCCACGCACGGCGCGACGAAGATCGCGCTCGGCCACCATCTCGACGATTTCATCGAGACCGCGCTGCTGAACCTCTTCTTCCAAGGCTCGTTGAAGGCGATGCCCGCGCGGCTCGTCTCCGACAATCGGCAGCACATCGTCATCCGGCCGCTCGTGTACGTGGGTGAGGCCGAGGCGCGCGCGTATGCGCAGGAGAGCCAGCTGCCGATTATCGGGTGCTGCTGCTCGGCGTGCGGCGATCTGAGCCTGAAGCGCCAGCGCATCAAACGTCTGATCACCGAGCTCGAGATGGAGCATCCGGACATCAAGCAGTCGATGATCAGCGCGCTCGGCCGCGTCGTCCCGAGTCATCTGCTCGATCGGCGGCTCGCCGCTGGCGCGCCGGCCGCCGACACGGTGGGCGCGGCGACGTAGCGCGGCGTGCGAACGGTCATCCAGCGCGTGACGCGCGCGTCGGTGCGCGTCGATGACGAGGTCATCGGCGCGATCGCGCACGGTCTGGTCGCGCTCGTCGGCGTCGCGGCCGGCGACGGCCCGGCCGATCTGGACTACACGGCGTCGAAAATCGCTGAGTTGCGGATCTTCCCGGACGAGCAGGGCCGGATGAATCGATCCGTGCGCGACGTGGATGGTGCCATTCTGGCCATCTCGCAGTTCACGCTGCTGGGCGATGTGCGGAAGGGACGACGCCCGGCGTTCGACGCCGCCGCGCCGGCAGACGTGGCACGAGCGTTGTACGAGACGTTGATCGCGCGGCTGCGCGCGCAGGGCCTGCGCGTCGAGTGCGGCCGGTTCCAGGCGCACATGGCCGTCGAGCTGGTCAACGATGGGCCGGTGACGATCCTGCTCGACAGTCGTCGGACCTTTTGATGCCGGGCGGCATAGCCGGTCTGACGCCAGGGCCGGGCCGCGCCCTCGTGGCGGCCCGGCAGATGATCGTGCAGACCGCAATCTCGGGATGAAGGAGCGTGGCGTGAAACGAGTACGAATTGGCGTGTGGGTGATGCTCGGTCTCTTTCTCACGGCGTCGGCCGCGCAGGCGCAGTCGAGGCCGCTCGCGACCGAGGATCCCGAGACGGTGCCGGAAGGCAACATCCTGTTCGAGGCGGGCTTCGACTACGCGCACGGCGCGGTCTATCCCGCGTCGGGGCTCGTCGGCAATCTCAAGCGGATCGGCACGTTCGGCTTCAGCTTCGGCGTGAGCCCGATCGCCGAGATCCAGCTCGACGGCGGCGTGCGCAACATCCTCGCGATCACGTCGCGGAATCCCGACGCGCCGCTCGCGAACATGCTCGAGGTGCCCGGCGATTCGACGAGCGACTTCGAGGATCTCAGCATCGGCGCGAAGGTGCGCTTCGCCGACGAGACGGCCTCACGGCCGTCGATGGCGATTCGTTTCTCGACGCGCTTGCCGAACGCCAGCAACGAGAGCGGCCTCGGCATGGACACCACCGATTTTCATTTCGGCTTCGCGATCGGCAAGACCGTCCAGTCCGTGCGCGTCGTCGGGAACTTCGGCTTCGGCATCCTGCCCGATCCCGTGCGCGGCGATCGGCAGAACGACACGCTCGAATACGGTCTGTCGATCGCGCGCGCGGTCAAGCCGGGCGTCGAGCTGGTCGGCGAGCTGAACGGCCGCAAGAACACGCGCAACGGCGAGCCGCCCATCGGCACCGAGAGCCGATCCGCGCTGCGACTCGGCGCACGGCTGACCGAGAAGACCGTACGCGTCGACGGCGCACTGATGCTCGGCATCACCGAGTTCGATCCGTCCTGGGGCTTCACGGGCGGCGTGACGTGGGTGTTCCGCGCGTTCAACGTGCGGTAGTCACACGCGGATAGCGCGTCTCGACGTGCGCGATCTCCGACGCGCGCTCGGCGGACGACCAGCCGAGCGCGGACGTCATGAGATCGGCGGCCGCGCTCAGGGCCACGGCGCCGGGATGGCCGGTGCCGCCGAGGCGCGTGCGACGCAGCACGACATCGGCGAGACGAACGGCCGCGCCGTGCTCGACGGCGTAGCCGATCTCGCCGGCGAGCACCGCGCCCCCTTCAGCCAACCGCCTCGTCAGACCGTGCGTCGCGCAGTACGCCGCGACGTCAGCGGCCTCGGTGCCGTACCAGTCGATCAGCGTCGCCGATGCCTCCGCGTCGAGGCCGCTGAATGATTGGCCAGCTGGCGTGTCGGAGCTGCCGGCGCCTGGCAGCAGGACGTCTGCGGTTCGGCATTGCGCGTTTGCGCGACCGAGCTCTTCGCACAGCACGTCGATCGCCTGCGCGGCGGCGGCCCGCGCGGTCGTGAACTTCACGCCGACGAGCGACGTCACGCCGGGGGCGCCGGCGTCGCGGTGGCGAATGATCTGCGGCTCCGGCAGCAGATCGACGCGCCCGTTTCGCACAATCGCCGGCGTCAACCCCTGATGGACCACGCGCACGTGGTCCGCGGTCGCGCCGAGAAACGGAAATGCGACGGCGGTCTCGAACAGCATCGAGTCGATGGTCGTCTCGGACGATTTCAGGTCGGACGGATCGATCGTCGTCTCGGACTGGAACGTTCCGACGAGCGCGATGCCGTTCCACGGTACGCACGTGAGCATCCGGCCGGAGCGTCCGGGCGCGGCCAGCGCCATCGCCGGGGCCGGACGATCGAGCACGAGATTGCTCGCACGGACGAGCGGCGGCGCGCCTGACAGACCGAAAGACGCGTGCAGCGCAGCGAGCCCGCCACCCGCGCAGAGCAGCGTCGCCGTCGCTTCGATCTCGAGAGACTCGCCGGTCGGCCACACGCGCACGCGCGCGCCGGTGACGCGACCGTTCGCGCGCAGCGGCTCGACGGCCTCGACGTAGCTCGCGAGATCCGCGCCAGCCGCGATCGCGGCGCGGGCGACGATCCCGTTGATCCGATCGGGATGACGTGCCTGATAGTCGTACCAAATCGCACCGCCGGTGAGACCGTCACGCGCGATGCCCGGAAAGCTCGCCTCCACCCTGTCGCGCGAGACGACGTGCGACGCGGGCAGGCGCAATGCGGATGCGACGCCGGCATTGCGCCGGCGGCCCAGCAGATCGTAGATCGCGAAGCCCACGCCGATGAGCGCGCGCGATCGCTTCGTCCCGCGATACGTGCCGATCAGAAACGGCAACGGGCGCACGTAGTGCGGCGCGATGCGCGCCCACGTGCGGCGCTCGCGAATCTGCTGGACCGCCTTCGCGACGTGTCCGCCCTCGAGCGCGCGCAGGCCGCCGTGAATGGTTCGCTGGTGATTGAACGAGAGCCCGGCGCCGAAGTCGTCGCGCTCGACGAGCGCGACGGACAGTCCGCGGCTGGCGGCGTCGTACGCCGCGAACAGGCCATGGATGCCGCCGCCCACGACCAGCACGTCGTAGCGCGTGCGGCCGAGGCGTCCGAGGTCGCGCGTCATCGCCCGAAATCCTATCGCGTGTACTATGGTCGCCGACATGCCTTCGTCGAGCGCGACCGTGCGCCGCTACTGGGACGCGCACATCCACGATCTCGCCATCAGCACGCACGCGCCAGGCACGCCGGGCTTCTTCGCCGATCTCGACCAGTACCACTTCGAGAAGCTGCACCACCTGCTGCGTCTGGTCGACTTCGAGGCGTGGCGCGGACGCGACGTCCTCGATCTCGGCTGTGGCGCGGGCGTCGAAGTCGTGCGGTTCGCGCGCGGTGGCGCGCGCATCGTGGGCGTCGACGTCTCGGGACAGGCGATCGCGCTGACAAAGCAGAATCTCGCCCAGCAGTCGCTCGGCGCACGGCTGGCCGTGGCTGACGGCGAGGCGCTGCCGTTTCCGGATCGCTCGTTCGACTTCGTCTACGCGCACGGCGTCGTGCAGTACGCATCGGACGATCGCCGCGCGGTCGGCGAGTGCTACCGCGTGCTGCGCAAGGGCGGTACGGCGGTGTTCCAGGTCTACAACCGCATCTCGTGGCTGAATCTGCTGTCGAAGGTGATGAAGACGCCGCTCGAGCACGAGGACGCGCCCGTGCTGCGGCGCTATTCGATCGGCGAGTTCCGATCGCTCGTGCGCGACTTTTCGTCGGCCGAGATCATCCCGGAGCGCTTTCCGGTCAAGAGCCGCCTGCACAAAGGCTGGAAGGGTGCGGTCTACAACGGCGCGTTCGTCGGCACGTTCAACGCGCTGCCGCGCGGCCTGGTCCGGCGCTTCGGCTGGCACCTGCTCGCGATCTGCAAGAAGTAGAGGAGTGTCCCGTTCGTGCGTGCACTGCGTCTGATCAAGACTCACGCGTTCGGCAACGATTTTCTGCTGGCAGCGTCGGAAGACGTCGACACCTGTCTCGGCGGCGGGGACGTGGCCGATCTGGCGCGAGATCTGTGCAACCGGCATCGCGGCCTCGGCGCCGATGGCCTGATGCTGCTCACGCCGACCGCCGACGGCGCGTCCACGCGGCTGTGGAACGCGGACGGAAGCGTCTCGGAGGTCTCGGGGAACGGCGTCCGGTGCGCCGCGGCATGGCTGGCGCACGAGCGGCGGACACCTATTGGCGGGATGATCGTCATCGACTCCGTCGCCGGTCCCAAGCGTCTGACATTGCTCGCGGCCGACGGCTTGAAGCGTACGTTTCGCGCGGAGATGGGGCCGCCGGCCGAGCTCCGCAAGGAAACGATCGACGTCAACGGCACGTCCATCGACTGCGTCGTCCTGCGCGTCGGCAATCCTCAGTGCGTCGTGCTGGGTGAGGTGACCGAGGCGCGGTTGCACTCGATCGCCGCGGCCTTGGCCGTCCACCCGTTCTTTCCGCAGGGCACCAACGTCGAGCTGGCCACGGTCGAGGCGCCAGACCGCGTGCGCATTCTGATCTGGGAGCGTGGCGTCGGGCCGACGGAGGCGTCGGGCACCGGCGCGTGCGCGTCAGCCGTGGCCGCCGCGTTTGCCGGTGGCGCGGGACGGGCGGTCGACGTCCTCTCGCCCGGCGGCGTGCAGCACGTCGAATGGACGACCGACACGATCTGGCTCACTGGCTGGGCGGTCGTCGTTGCCGAATGCAAATGGTGGCTGACGTAGCCCTCCGAAGGGCGGCAGAAATTGCCATCCTCGCGGATCGGCGTACGCAGGAATTGCGATCGATCAGTGTTGACGATGGGCGGGCTGCACGGACGCGGGCTCGATCTCGGCTCGTAAATCCGCCTCGATTGGCGTGAGCGCGGTCAGCACGGCGGCGTAGTCCTGCTTGGCAAGCGTTGCGCGCGCTTCTTGCACTGCCGGCTCCGCGGCCGTCGCCGCCGCACGCAGCCTCACGCCGGCCGCGCCGCGTCCGGCGGAGGAGGCCAGCCGCGTGTGCGCCACTTGGAGCAGCCGTGTCGTTTCGGCCAGCAGCCGTTCCGCCTGGCTTCGAGCGGCGGCCTTGCCGTCGGCGGCCCGACGGGCCGCTTGATAGGCGGTGTCGCGCGCTTCGACGGCGGCCGACAGCGCCTGACGATAGTCACGCTGTGCGACGGCGCTCGTGTACTTGTCGAGCGCGGCTTCAGCGGCTTTCAAATCTGCCGCGGCGTACGTGTCCGCGCCCGCTTCACGCGCAGCGGCAATGGCGCCTTCGGCTTGATGTCGTTCCTTTTCGGGGGGAGATGAACACGCGGCCAGCAGGAAAAGGCCGGCGATCGGCCACAACACGCGACGCATCATGTGTGCGCGAGTATAGCGCAGCGCGAGGACGCGTCCGTCGCAGACGTGGAGACGCCGCCGCCGGATCGCTCCAGGCGCTGGCGGTCCACGATCGTCCGCGCGAGAAGCTGGAGGCCGTCGGACCGGCGGCGCTCGGCGACAACGAGCTGCTCGCGGTGCTGATCGGCCACGGCAGCGTCGGCCGCGACGCGCTCGGCCTCGCCAACGCGCTGCTGGCGCAGGTCGGCGGCGTCCGCGCGCTCGGCCGGATCCCGCGCGCGCGCCTGCTGCGGCAGGCGGGCATCGGTCCGGCGCAAGCGAGCCGCATTCAAGCCGCCGTCGAGATCGGCCGGCGCACGCTCACGCACGCGACCGAGCCGCGGCCGCAGTTCGCGTCGCCGCGCGATCTCGCCTCGTATCTGATGCCGCGATTCTCCAGCCAGCCCGTCGAGCAGTTCGGCGTCGTCCTGCTCGACACGCGTCATCGGCTCATGGGGGTTCGCGTGATTTCGGTCGGATCCGCCGATCAGAGCGCGGCACAGCCGCGTGACGTGTATCGCGAAGCCGTCATTGCCGGCGCGCCGGCCATCGTCGTGTTCCACAATCATCCGTCTGGCGATCCCGGGCCAAGCCGCGGCGACATCGAGCTGACGGCGCGGTTGAAGGGGGCAGGACACCTGATCGGCATCGCGCTGGTCGATCACATCATCCTGGCGGATGCCCGGTACTACTCGATGCAGGAACAGAGGATGCTCTGATGGCTCGTGTGCTGTATCTCGATTGTTTTTCCGGCGCGGCCGGCGACATGTTGCTGGGCGCGCTGCTCGACGCCGGACTTCCGCTCGGCGCGCTCCGCGAGGCCCTCGGCAGTCTCGGCGTCGATCACGACGTCCAGGTCAATCGCGTCGTGCGCTGCGGCATCACCGCGACGAAGTTCGATGTGATCGAGCACCACGATGCGGAGTCACGGCCGCCCCACAGGCATGTGCACACGCACGATCATGCGCACGGAGACGACGAGCCGCATCACGACCACGGCGCGGACGGCCACCGCACGCTGAAGGAGATTCGGCATCTCATCGGCCATTCGTCGCTGTCGCCAGCCGCAAAGACGAGAGCCGCGGAGCTGTTCGGGCGGCTGGCGCAGATCGAAGCGGACATCCACGGCATTTCCGTCGACAACGTTCATCTGCACGAGGTCGGCGCGCTCGACTCCATCATCGACATCGTCGGCGTCGTCTTTGCGATGGAGTGGTTTGGCATCGACGACATCGTGTCGTCACCGCTCAACGTCGGCGGCGGTACCGTGCAGATCGCGCACGGACGATTTCCCGTGCCCGCGCCGGCGACGCTGCGTCTGCTCGAGCACGTGCCGGTCTACAGCGACGGACCGAAGGTCGAGCTCGTCACGCCGACCGGCGCGCTGCTCGTGTCGGCCTATGCGCGTGAGTACGGCGCGATGCCGGCGATGTCCGTCTCGCAGAT
>DASZVJ010000193.1:0-3023 GCA_035547155.1 Vicinamibacterales bacterium | reverse complement strand
TTCGCTTTGCCTTCCGCGATCAGGTTGTCGAGGATGTTGTTCATCCGGCCGATCATCGTCCAGCCGGACTCGATGTCACCCGCGCCGTGCAGCAGGTAGAGCACCGGGAAGTTGCTGCCCTTGTCGTAGCTCGGCGGCGTGTAGACCCACACGGTGCGCGTCACGCCGAGCGTCTTCGACGTGTACGGCCGGATGCGCACTTCGCCGTGCGGCACGTCCTTCGTGTCGTAGAACGCCGGCCCGTCGCCCGGCACCTCGACGATGCTGACGGCGCCGAAGTTGCCGTAACCGTACTTCGTGTTCACGTTGCGCGGATCGAGCGCGACGACGCCGTCGACGTTGAACGAGTAGGTGTAAATGTCCGGCGCGAGCGGACCGATCGTCACGGTCCACACGCCGTCGGCGCCCTTCGTCATCGGGTGCGGCTGCCCGTCGAGCTCGCCGCTGGCCGTCACCTGCGTCGCGTTCGGCGCGAGGTATCGCAGCGTGACGGTCCGATCCGCGCCCACCTCTGGCGACACGACCGTCGGCCCGCGCCCGCGTCCGCCGCGGCCTGCGCCGCCTCCTGGCGGTGGTCCGGCCGGCGCCTGCGCCATCGCGATCGACGCCGTGAGCGCCATCGCCAATCCAAGCATTGCTGTCCGTTTCATCATCACGCACCTCGATCGAATCGACATGAACCTGAAGCTGTGAGCGTGGAGCATCCGTCGCCGCACGGGCCGATGCTGGGCGGGAGATCCGCCGCACGGACCACGGCTGAAAATTGCATGCAATACGTTATGTCGAAGCCGCCCCACGTTCAACGTTTCAGACAGGCGCGGCGACAGACCGCGCGACGCGCTAGCACGTTCGCAGTAGTGCGTGCGCCGCGCGACGTGCATAGGATGCGCACGTCCCAGGAGCCCCCATGTCCATCCCGACCGAGCCCATCGGCAGCATCCCTCGTCCCGCGGAGTTGATCGCGGCGTGGTCCGATCGCAGCGCCGGACGCATCGACGACGTCGCGTTCGCGCACATCGCCGATCGTGCGCTGCGCGACACGATTCGGCGCTTCGAGGACACCGGTTCGCCGATCATCAGCGACGGCGAGCAGACGAAGTCCAGCTTCGCCACGTATCCGCTCGACGGCGCGACGGGTCTCGCGGCCGACGGTCTCGTCATCCCGTTCGAGGACGGGCACACGCGGCAGCTGCCCCGTCTCGCGCAAGGCCCGTTTCGCTATGCGTCGCACGCGTCGCGATACCTGGCCGCTGCGAAGTCCCTCACGCGCACGCCATTGAAACAGGCGATCATCTCGGCCTCGGCGCTCAGCTTGCTCTATCCGCAGAATGGCCTCGACGGGTACCCGCGAGAGGCGTTCATCGCCGATCTCGTCGACGAAGCGGCGGCGGACATCCGGCAGTGCCTCGACGCGGGCGCCGACAGCGTGCAGATCGATTTCACCGAGGGACGGCTGTCGTTGAAGCTCGATCCGACCGGCGGCCTGCTCGATCAGTTCGTCGCGCTGAACAACCAGGTGCTCGATCGCTTCTCGGCAGATGATCGGCGGCGCATCGGCGTGCACACGTGTCCCGGCGGCGATCGCGACGCGACGCACAGCGCGTCGGTCGACTACGCGGGTCTGCTGCCGGCGCTCTTCCGTCTGCGCGCGGGCCGCTTCTACATCCAGCTCGCCAGCGAGCGCGATCCGGCGCGTGTGCTCGGCATCGTTCGCGACCACGTGAAACCGGACCAGCGTGTGTTCGTCGGTGTGATCGATCCGATCGATCCGCGCGTCGAGACGCCGGACGTCGTCCGCGATCGCGTGCTCACCGCGGCACGGATCCTGCCCGTCGACCGTCTCGGGACGACTGACGACTGCGGTTTCTCGCCCTTCGCCGACGACCGGTCGACGTCGCGTGACATCGCCTTCGCCAAGATTCGCGCGAGGGTCGAAGGCACGGCGCTCGCGGCGCAGCAGCTCGGCCTGGCGTAATCGACGGACACCACGCCGCTTGAGCGCGGCGTCGGCGCCGCCGTATCCTGCGACGTGGCCCTCCGCCTCGCGCTCGCGGTCGTCCTGCTGCTCGCCGGCCAGCGTCTGCCTGCGACGCGGACCATCGTCGCGTCGGTGTCGCGCTACGTCACGCAGTATCAGCACGACTTCGTATCGCTCGTGGCGGATGAATCGACCACGCAGCGGGTGATCGCCAACGGCGACGTCGTCGAGACACGCACGACGCGCGGCGAGATGTTCGCGACGTTCATCGAATCGGATCACGCGTGGATGACCGTCCACGACATCGCCGAGGTCGACGGCGAGCCGATCTCCAATCAAGACGATGTCCGCGCAATGCTGCTGGCCGAGCTGCTGCGTGCGATCGCGCCGCGCGTCGCGGCGGCCAACGCGCGCTACAACATCGGACACGTCCTCAGGAACTTCAACGAGCCGACGCTCGCGCTCGTGCTCTTCACGCCCACGCGCGTCGACGATCTTCGGATCGAACGTACCGTGGCGGGCGAGGATGCCGCACATGACACCAACGCGTTGACGGACGCACGCTGCGGAACGGACTGCGACACGCTCGTGACGCTGCGTTTCAGGAACCGCGACGGACAATCTCTCGTGCGCAGCGCCGCCGGCGCCGTCTCGACACGCGGATCGGCCATCGTCGAAGCGGCGAACGGACGCGTGCGCCGGACGATCGTGACGTTCGACGATCGGCACGTGGAGGCCACGCTCGATACGACGTACGGCCTCGACACGCATGTCGCGTTCTGGGTGCCCGTGACGTTCGTCGAGCGCTACGTCGCGCACGCGACCGGCGAGCAGACGCTGGTCCGTTCAACGTTCACGAATTACCGGCGCTTCGAGACATCGGGCCGGATGGTGAGATAGCAGTCTGCCTCACGTATGCTTGAAAGACACGGAGGCGCGAAGGTCATGAAACGGGCGGTGTTCGTCGACGGGCAGGAAGGCACGACGGGATTGCGGATCCGCGAGGTGCTCGCGGAGCGCGACGACATCGAGGTCCTGCGCATCG
>DASZVJ010000192.1:0-11688 GCA_035547155.1 Vicinamibacterales bacterium | reverse complement strand
ACGGAGGCCGGACCTGAAGGTCCGGCCCTCCGAACGTCCCTGTAGGGGCGGCCCTTGTGGCCGCCCGGCACCGCCGGTCCGCAGACGGCAGACCGCGGACCGCAGCCTGTTATGCTTTTCCTGCCGATGCCCGTCGACGTGTCTGCCGAAGTCCTCCACAACACCTGGCTCGCTCCCGACTACAACGTCGTCGCATTTCGCGCACCGGAGATCGCCGCACAGGCCAAGCCGGGCCAGTTCGTGATGGTGAAGTGCTCGGACGGCCTCGATCCGCTGCTGCGGCGGCCCTTCTCGATCTTCGAGCTGATTCGCGACGAAGACGGCCGCTACACGGGCATCAGCATTCTCAACAAACGCGTCGGCGCCGGCACGGCGCGTCTGCACGACGTCCGCGCCGGCGATCACTTGTCGGTCCTCGGCCCGCTGGGTCAGCCGTTCGTTCCCGTCGCGCCGCCGGCCGAAGCCTGGATGGTCGCAGGCGGCGTCGGCCTCGCGCCGTTCGCGACGCTCGCCGAAGCGCTCGCGGAATGCGGCACGACGACGACGTTGTTCTATGGCGGACGATCGGCGCGGGATATCTATTACGAGGAGTTGTTCACGGCGCTCGGCGTGCGCCTTGTCATCACGACCGAAGACGGCAGCCGCGGCGAGCGCGGCCGCGTCACGGCGCCGCTCGAGCGCGAGCTCGCCGCGCGCATGCCGGCGCAGGACGTAACGATCTACGCGTGCGGACCGACGCCCATGATGCGCGCCGTCGCGCGGCTCGGCGCCGCCGCCGGCCGTTCCGTGTCCGTCTCGCTCGAGCCTGTCATGGGCTGCGGCATGGGCGGCTGCTACAGTTGCGTCGTCCCCGTGCGGCAAGGCACGCACAGTCATTTCGTGCGCTCGTGCATCGAAGGCCCCGTCTTCGACGCCGGCACACTCGTGTGGGACGCGATGTCGTCCACAGGGCACTAATGGCCGATCTCTCCGTCCGCATCGGCGCGCTGCAGCTGCGCAACCCGTTCCTCGCCGCATCCGGCTGTTTCGGTTACGGCGTCGAGTACGCGGATGCCTTCGATCTCGCGACGCTCGGCGGCGTCGTCGTCAAAGGCCTGTTCTTGAAAGAACGCGAAGGTCATCCTCCTCCGCGCATCGTCGAAACGCCGGCCGGCATGCTGAATGCCATCGGGCTGCAGGGCATCGGCGTGCGGCGCTTCATCGCGGAACGGCTGCCCGAGCTGCGCCGCCTCGGCGCGACGGTCGTCGTCAACGTGTGCGGATCGACACTCGACGAGTACGCCGAGGTCTCACGGATTCTGTCCGACGCGGAAGGCGTCGCGGCGCTCGAGCTGAACATCTCCTGTCCGAACATCAAAGAAGGCGGCATCCAGTTCGGCTGCAGCCTGACGGGCACGTACGACGTCGTCAGCGCGATTCGCAAGGTCACGACGCTGCCGGTGATCCCGAAGCTCACGCCGAACGTGACGGACGTCTCGTCGTTCGCGCGCGCGGCCGAAGAGGCGGGCGCGGACGCCATCTCGCTCGTCAACACGTTCCTCGCGATGGCCATCGACGTCGAGACGCGCCGGCCGAAGTTGTCGAACGTCATGGGCGGACTGAGCGGTCCGGCAATTCGCCCGATTGCCGTACGCATGGTCTGGGAGTGCCGTCAGGCGGTGAAGCTGCCGATCATCGGTATGGGCGGCATCGCGACGGCGTCCGACGCGCTCGAGTTCATCATCGCGGGCGCGACGGCCGTGCAGGTCGGCACGGCCAACTTCGTCGACCCGTTCGTCTGGCCGAAGCTCATCGACGGCGTCTCGTCCTACCTCGATCGCCATCACATCGCACGCGTGAGCGATCTGGTCGGCCAGCTCGACATTCCCGTCAAGGAGCACGCGTGAATCCGGTTCTCGTCGCGTTGGACGTCGACTCGGCCGACAAGGCGCTGGCGCTGGCCGATCGCCTGCGCGGCGCGGTCGGCGGCTACAAGGTCGGCCACCAGCTCTTCACGTCAGCAGGACCGGACGTCGTGCGCCGGCTCGTCGCGCAGGGCGATCGCGTTTTCCTCGACTTGAAGTATCACGACATCCCGAACACGGTGTCTGGCGCCGTCGCGGCCGCGACGGCGCTCGGCGTCTGGATGGTCAACGTCCACGCGGGCGGCGGCGCGCCGATGATGCGCGCCGCGCGGCGATCGGCAGACGAGGCGGCGTCGAAGCTCGGACGGCCCGCGCCGCTCGTGATCGCGGTGACCGTGCTCACGAGCATGGACGCGCCGACGCTGCGCACGCTCGGCATCGACGAGCCGCCCATCGATCACGTCGTCCGGCTCGCACGGATGACGCAGGACGCGGGTCTGGACGGCGTCGTCGCGTCGCCACAGGAAATCGAAGCGATCCGCGAGGCCTGCGGCCGCGAGTTCGCGATCGTCACGCCGGGCATTCGCGGCGGCAGCGCGGCGGCCGGCCCCGACGATCAGCACCGGACGGCGACGCCTACCGGTGCCATGGCCGCAGGCGCGTCGTATCTCGTCGTCGGCCGTCCCATCACCGCCGCGGACGATCCGCGCGCCGCGGCCGAGGCGATCGCACGCGAAGCGGCCGCATCGCCATCCGCCCAATAAAAAAGGGGCAGACGCTGTGCGTCTGCCCCTTGGCTTCTCCCAGACGTCGCCGCTACTTGCCGGTGATCACGAAGTGCCCGCGGCGGTTCTGCGACCAGCAGGCCTCGTTCTCCTCGGTGCAGACGGGGCGCTCTTCGCCATAGCTGACGACGTTGATGCGAGCGAGGTCGATCCCGAGGCTGACGAGATAGTCACGCACCGCGCCGGCGCGACGCTCGCCAAGCGCGAGGTTGTACTCGCTCGTGCCTCGTGAGTCCGCGTGACCTTCGACGGTCACGCGCGTCGACGTCCATTTCTTCATCCAGTCCGCGTCCTTCTGCAGGCTGGTCCGTGCCGTCTCGCTCAGATCCGACTTGTCGAGGTCGAAGTACACGTCTTCGAGCGGCTTCTGCGCGTTGAGCTGATCGAGCGACATGCGCGCGAAGAGCTCGGCCTCCGTTGGCGCCGCTGGTGCCGGCGGTGGCGGCGGTGGCGGTGGAGGCGGCGGCGGAGGTGGCGGAGGCGGCGGGGCCTCGGCCACGGGTGGAGGCGGCGCTGGCGTCGCTGGCGGCTTCTTGTTGCCGCACGCGCCGACCAACACGGCCGCGCTCAGTACCGCCGTGACGGAAAAAAGTCTGAAGCTGCGTCGTGACATCACTTTCTCCTTCGAGCTCGTCCCAAAAGCGGGAGGGATGGGGAACTGGGAGATGAAGCGAGCTTACCGATCCAAAAGTGTACCTGTCAATGAAATCACGCGGATTTCCGGGCTCGACCATAGAATCGTGTGCAATGCAGCGCATGCTCGAGGCCACCGCGAAGGCCGAAGACACGCACTATTGGTTTCATGGACTGCGCCGGCACGCGCAGTTGCTCCTGCGTGAAGCGGCCCACGGCCGCACGTGGACGCGCATCGTTGATTGCGGCGCCGGCACGGGACGCAATCTCGACTGGCTGTCGCGGCTCGGTCCCGCGATCGGCGTCGAGCTCACGCCCGCCGGGCTCGACGTCGCACGTTTGCACGGCCGTCGCATGATTCGCGGCACGGTTACGGCGCTGCCCCTGGCCGATGCGACCGTCGATCTCGCCACGTCGTTCGACGTGCTCTACTGCCTCGACGATCGCGCGGAAGCGGCCGCGTTGAGCGAGATGTGGCGTGTGCTCAGGCCCGGCGGCCTTGCGCTCGTGAACGTCGCGGCGCTCGACATCCTGCACGGATCGCATTCGACGCTCACGCACGAAGTGCGCCGCTACACGCGCCAGCGGCTGCGGGATCGCCTCGAGCGCGCGGGATTTCGCGTCCTGCGGCTGACATTCACCAATATGACGCTCTTCCCACCCGCTTTGGCGGTTCGCACGATCGAACGCGTGACCGGCCGCGCCGCCGAGGCCTCAGACGCGGATCTCACCGTCCCGCCGGCGCCGATCAATCACGCATTGGATTGGATGCTCGCCGGCGAAGCCGCGTTCCTGCGCGTCGCGAACCTGCCGATCGGGACGTCGATCATGGCAGTGGCGGAGAAGAAGGCTTAAGGCTTACGGACACTATTTCGAAGTTCGAAGTTCCAAGTTCGAAGTTTATCTACACTTCCCTGAGCCTGAGTCCTTCGTTCAAGCTTCCCAAACGGTAGCCGCGGAGATCGACGGCGACGTAGCGGAAGCCGTGCTTGCGGATGGCCGCGTCGACGGCCTTGGCCATCGCGGGCTCGACGAGACGCGGCAGCTCGTCCGGCGCGACTTCGATGCGCGCGACCTCGCCGTGATGGCGCACGCGCAGCACGCGAAAGCCGAGCGCGCGCAGCGCGTCCTCGGCGCCCTCGATCGCCCGCAGCTTCTCTTCGGTCACTTCGGAGAAATATGGCACGCGCGACGACAGACACGCCGACGCGGGCTCGTCCCACGTCGGCAGGCCGGCCTCACGCGAGAGCGCGCGGATGTCCGCCTTCGTCAACCCGGCCTCGTCGAGCGGGCTGACGACGCCGAACTCGCGGGCGGCGCGGCGGCCGGGCCGATAATCGCCGCGATCGTCGGCGTTGCTGCCGTCCGCGACGGCCGCGAACCCGCGCTCGGCCGCCAGGCTCGTGAGCTGCGTGTAGAGCTCGTGCTTGCAGTGATAGCAGCGATCGGGCGCGTTGGCGCGATAGTCAGGATTGGCGAGCTCGCCCGTGCCGATGATCTCGTGCGGCAGATCGAACCGGCGCGCGACGTCGAGCGCCATCTGACGATGACGCTCGGGATAGCTCGCGCTGTCGGCCGTCACGCACAGCACACGCGAGCCGAGCGCGTGATGCGCGGCCCAGCCGAGAAACGCGGAGTCCACGCCGCCGCTGTACGCGACGATCAGCGACGGAAACGCGTGCAGCCGCGCGAACAGCGCGGCCTCGCGCTCACGCAGGCCATCGCCAGCCGGCGCGATGGCACCCGTGGTCATTCTTCCCAATCTCCGTCGTCGTCGTCTTCGTCCTCTTCGTCGAGGTCGTCGAGGTCGTCCTCGTCGTCCGATTCTTTTTCCTCTCCGCCGTCCTCGTCCTCGTCGTCGTCATCGTCATCGTCGTTGTCGAACTCGAGCGGATCGAGGGACGCCACGCGCAAGTGACTGCCGCACGCCTCGCAATCCCACGGGTCGCCGACCTCCATTTCCTCGAGATCGTCGTCGTCGATTTCCAGTTCGGCGTCACATTCGGGGCACGTCGCCATACATCTCCTTGCGTCCGGTTGACGGAGCCGTCACCGGCCCGGTCACACGCGACATTACGCAGTCAGCCGATTATATCGACCGGTTTGAAAGCGGCGTCAAGAGCGAGGTGAAGGGGAAGAAGGCGTCGCCGAACGGGCCTTATCGCACGCGCAGCAGCCGCAGACTGCTCGCCGTGACGAGCAGCGACGCGCCGGTGTCCGCGACGATCGCCATCCAGAGCGTGGCGACGCCGGAGATCGCGAGCACGACGAACGCGAGCTTGAGGCCGAGCGCGAGGCCGACGTTGAGGCGGATGTTCGCGAGCGTCGCGCGGCCCAGACGCAGCACGTACGGCAGCCGCGCGAGATCGTCAGTCATCAGCGCGACGTCTGCGGTCTCGATGGCGATGCCGGTGCCGGCCTGCCCCATCGCGATGCCGACGTCGGCCGCGGCGAGCGCTGGCGCGTCGTTGATGCCGTCGCCGACCATCGCGACGGGCCCGTAACGTTCGCGTAAACGCACGACGTGATCGACCTTGTCGCGCGGCATGAGCTCGGCGTGCGCTTCGTCGAGACCGACGCCGTCGCGCACGGCCTCCGCGCTCGACGCGCGATCGCCGGTCAGCAGCACGACGCGCGAGACGCCTTCGTCACGCAGGCTCGACACCGCATGCCGGCCGGCCTCGCGCATCTCGTCGGTCAGACCGAGCACACCGAGCGCCGCGCCCGCGTGTCCGACGAGCACGGGCACGCCGCCGCGATCCTCGACGGTCTCGATGTGCGCGTGCAGCGACGGCGTGCACAGCTGCCGCTCCTCGAAGAGCCGGTGATTACCGACGATTGCCGGCGCGAGCGCGACCGTCGCCTCGGCGCCAAGACCCGGCAGCGCGCGGAACGCCTCGCCCGGCGTGACGTCGACGTGCGCGGCGCGCGCACGATTCACGATCGCGCGCCCGATCGGATGCTCGGACCGCGCTTCGGTCGCGGCAGCGACGGCGAGCAGCCCTTCGGTCGACACGCCGTCCACCGCGAGCACGTCGGTGACGCTGACGCGGCCGGCCGTGAGCGTCCCGGTCTTGTCGAACACGACGCACTTCACGTTGCCGAGCCGCTCGAGGTGCGATCCGCCCTTGATGAGCACGCCGCGGCGCGCGGCAGCCGTGAGCGCCGACACGATCGACACCGGCGTCGAGATCACGAGCGCGCACGGGCACGCGACGACGAGCAGCGCGAGCGCGCGATAGCTCCAGATCGCGAAGCTGTGTCCCCAGTTCGCCCATCCGCCGAACAGCGGCGGCACGACCGCCACGATCACCGCGAGAATGACGATGGCAGGCGTGTAGCGGCGCGCGAAGCCGTCGACGAACGTCTGGACCGGTGCGCGGCGCGTCTGCGCGTGCTCGACGAGATGGATGATGCGCGCGAGCGTACTGTCGGAGGCGCGGCGCGCCGCTTCGATCTCGATCGCAGCGTGACCGTTGATCGTGCCGGCGAACACGCTGTCGCCGGTCCACTTGTCGACAGGCAGCGACTCGCCCGTCACCGGGCTCTGATCGATCGCCGTCTCGCCCGCGACGATCACACCGTCGACGGGAATGCGCGAACCGGGACGGACGATCACGAGATCGCCTGGCGCGATCTGCTCGGCGGCAATCTCCTGCTCGACGCCGCCTCGGCGCACGAGCGCGCGCACAGGCGCCAGCGCGACGAGATCGCCGATCGCGTGACGCGCGCGCTCCAGGCTGCGCGCCTCGAGCCACTGCGCGATGCCGAAGAGCCAGACGACCGACGCGGCCTCGAACCAGTCGCCGAGCGCCGCTGCGCCGGCCACCGCGATGATCATGAGGACGTTGATGTCGAGCGATCGCGCGCGCAGCGAGCGCCATGCACGCCGGGCGGGGGCCGGCGCCGAGAGCGCAATCGATCCGAGATAGGCGGCGATGGCGAGGATGCCAAGCCCGCGCCAGTGTGCCAGCGCACCGGCAAGAATCAGCGCGCCTGCCCCTCCCACGAGCCACGCCTGACGCTGGCGATCCGCCGGCGTCGCCGCGACCGGCGCGTCATGCGTGCCGCACGCGCCGCCGCAGCAGTCGCTCACAGCGCCGCCTCTTCGACGTGCTTGCGCGTGTCGTGCAGCAGGCCGATCACATGATGGTCGTCGAGCGTGTAGTACGCGAGTCGTCCCGCTCGCCGCACACGCACGAGCCGCGCGGCGCGCAGCAATCGAAGCTGATGAGACAGCGCCGACTCGGAGATCCCGACGAGCGCGGCAAGATCGCAGACGCATCGCTCGCCGTGGCTCAGTGCGTCGACAATGCGCACACGCGTCGGATCGCCGAGCAGCTTGAAGACCTCGGCGACGGCCTCGACCGTGCTGTCGGCCAACAAACGGGCCCGAGTCGTCGCCAAGGTCTTGGCGTCGTGGGGATGACCGGCGTCGCAGGAATCGATCGCCGGTGGAGCTTGGGTTGGAGCGAGAACAGAACTCACAACATATGAATATATGAACAAGTGCTCATATGTCAATCGGCTCCGAAAACCACTCGCGACGGCCATTTCAGATGAAACAAAACTAATTGCAAGGTTGACACGTCTTTTCTGCACGCACTACGATGCGAGGCTGTCTCGTAAGTATGTGCTGCTCTATACCTTAGGGCTGTTTGGCCCGGTCCGTCCGGACCGTAGGCCGGCATTCACGTCGAGGTACTGCTCATGATCGAGGTGCAACACCTCACCAAACGATACGGCCCGTTCACGGCCGTCGATGATGTGAGCTTCCGGGTGGAGAAGGGGGAAATCCTCGGCTTCCTGGGGCCAAATGGCGCGGGCAAGACGACGACGATGCGCGTCATCACCGGTTACATGCCCGCGACGGAGGGCAAGGCCGTGGTCGCCGGCTACGACGTCTTCGAGAAGCCGATCGAAGCGAAGCGCCGCACCGGCTATCTCCCGGAGACGCCGCCGCTCTACCCGGACATGACCGTCCGCGAGTACCTGACGTTCGTCGCGAAGCTGAAAGTCGGCGCGATGAGCAAGGCCGAGCGCGCCGAGCGCGTCCGCTCCGCCATGCGCAAGACGCACGTCGACGACATGGCGAACCGCCACTGCGGCAAGCTCTCGAAGGGCTACAAGCAGCGCGTCGGACTGGCGCAGGCGCTCATCCACGATCCGGACGTCCTGATTCTCGACGAGCCGACCGCGGGCCTCGATCCGAAGCAGATCATCGAGACGCGCGATCTGATCCGCGGCCTCGCCGGCAATCACACGATCATCCTCAGCACGCACATCCTTCCGGAAGTCGCGCAGACCTGCCATCGCGTCGTCATCATCAACAAGGGCCGCGTCGTCGCGGTCGACACGCCGGACAACCTGACGCACCAGCTCAAGGGCGCGGCGACGCTCTACGTGCAGATCGACGGTCCGGAGACGGCCGGCGATGCGCTGCGCGCGGTGCCGGGCGTGCGCGCGGTGACGGTGGCGGATCATTTCGGGAGCCTGATCGGCTACGAAGTCGAGTCCGACGCGGCGCGCGACGTCCGGCGTGACGTCGCCAGGGCCGTCGTCAACGGCGGCTACGGTCTGGTCGAGCTGCGGCCGACGCGCATGAGCCTCGAGGAGATCTTCCTGCAGCTCACCACGCGCGAAGACGAGCAGCAGCCACAGGAGGCTCAGCATGGGTAGCAGCGTGCGCAACATCGCCACGATTGCCGGCAAGGAGCTGCGGTCCTACTTCGGATCGCCCGTCGCCTGGGTGCTGATGGGGCTCTTCGCGGTGATCTTCGGCTGGTTCTACAACGTGTATCTGAACTACTTCGTGCAGCAGGCGATGCAGAGCCAGTTCGGCCCGCCGCCGACGCAGAACGTCAACGACCAGATGATCCGGCCGCTCCTGCAAAACGCGAGCGTGCTCGTGCTCTTCCTGCTGCCGATGATCACGATGCGCGCGTACGCGGAGGAGAAGCGCTCCGGCACGATCGAGCTGCTGCTCACGTCACCGGTGACCGACCTGGAGATCACCTTCGGCAAGTTCTTCGCGGCCGTCGGCGTCTATCTCGGCCTGCTCGCCGTGACGCTCATCTACGTCCTCGTGCTGTTCGGCCTCGGCCGGCCGGAGTGGAAGCCGATCGTGTCGGGCTACCTCGGCCTGCTCCTGCTCGGGTGCTGCTTCATCTCGATCGGCCTGTTCATCTCGAGCACGACGAAGAACCAGATCGTCGCCGGCACGGCAACGTTCGTGACGTGCCTGATGTTCTGGATCATCAACTGGTTCTCGGACAGCGCGGGACCGACCGTCGGCGCCGTGCTCAGCTACCTGTCGGTGACGCAGCACTTCGAGGACTTCGGTCGCGGCATCATCGACACGAAGCACCTCGTCTTCTATGCGAGCTTCATCGTCTTTGGCCTGTTCCTGACGCTCAAGTCGGTCGACACCGAGCGGTGGAGGGGTTAGCCGTGAAACGTCTTCTCGGTCTCCTGGGCTGGATCGGCGTCGCACTCGTCGTCGCGGCCGTCATCCTTCGATTCTCGAAGCCGGACGTGCCGCAGTGGTCGCAGCGCCTGGCGCTGGCGGGCCTGATCGTCACGGCCCTCTACACGGCGACGCAGTGGCGCGACATCGCGCGCTCGTTCGGCGGACGCAGCGTCAAGTACGGATCGATCGCCGCGACCAGCGTGCTCATCATGCTCGCGATTCTCGTCGGCGTGAACTGGGTCGCCTCGCGTGAGAACAAGCGCTGGGATCTCACCGCCGCCGGCCAGTACACGCTGTCCGATCAGACGAAGCAGATCCTGAACGAGCTCAAGCAGCCGCTGGCGATCCAGGTGTTCTACGTGGGCAACGCCGACACGCTGCGCGATCAGCTGTCGTCGTACACGTACCAGTCGAAGCAGGTCTCGGTCGATTACCTCGAAGCGAACAGCCATCCGACGGAAGCGCAGGCCGCGGGCATCACCACGGTGCCGACGCTGCTGCTCAAGTACGCGGGCCGCACCGAGCGCGCGTCTTCCGCGGACGAACAGGCCGTCACGAACGCGCTCAAGAAAGTCATCGAGGGCAAGGCGAAGAAGCTGTACTTCCTCCAGGGCCATGGCGAGCACGATCCGGCCGCGTCGGATCCTGGCGGCTACAGCGGCGTCGCGGACGCTGTGAAGAACGACAACTTCGAGACCGCGCCGCTCGTGCTCGCGCAGGTCGGCAAGGTGCCCGACGATGCGACGGTCGTGGTGGTGGCGGGACCGAAGACGGATCTGCTGCCCGGTGAGCTCGACGCGCTGCGCGCGTTCCTGAAGAAGGGCGGCAAGGTGCTGCTCATGGTCGATCCGCCGGACAAGGGCACCGCCCCCGATCCCGCCGGCGTGATCGCGCTCGCGCACGACTGGGGCGTCGCGCTCGGCAACGATCTCATCGTCGACGCGAGCGGCCTCGGCCAGCTCATCGGCACGAACGCCTCGGTCCCGATCGCGACGCCGCTGCCGCACGCGATCACGAACAACTTCGGTTTGATGACCGCCTTCCCGCTCGCGCGCTCGGCCACGCCGATCGATGGCGGCTCGAACGGCCACACGGCGCAGAAGTTCCTGCAGACGAGCCCGCAGAGCTGGGCCGAGTCCGACATCAAGGGCCTGTACGCGACCGGCAAGCCGGAAGAGGACGTGACGAAGGGCGACAAGGCGGGCCCGATCTCGATCGCCGCAGCCGTGTCTGCTGCGGCCACCGACGCGCCCGCGCAGACCGGAGCAGCGGCCGACGCGCCCAAGCCCGAATCGCGCGTCGTCGTCGTCGGCGACAGCGACTTCGCGGCCAATCGCGCGCTCGGCATCCAGGGCAACCGCGAGCTGTTCCTGAACATCGCGAACTGGCTCGCGCAGCAGGAAGACTTGATCGCGATTCGGCCGAAGAACGCCGATGACCGTCCGATCACCATGACGGCCGATCAAGGCCAGATGGTCTTCTGGTTCACGCTCATCATCATCCCCGCGCTGCTCTTCCTGAACGGCGTGCGGGTGTGGTGGAGGAAGCGCTGACGGAGGGGACCAGGGGACCAGGGGACCAAGGGACCAAGGGGCCAGGGAACCAGAGGGGACCAGGGGACCAAGGAACGAGGGCGGAAGGGAGCGCATAGGCGATGAGAGGCGGACGGTCGCTGCTGGTTCTTCTCGTGCTCGCGGCAGGGCTCGGGGCGTACATCTACTTCGTCGAGGCCAAGCGCGAGCCGGGCGGCACCGAGAAGAAGGACAAGGTCTTCACCGTCGACGCGTCGAAGATCGACGACGTGGAGGTCCATGCCGCGGCCGGCGACGTCACGCACCTGAAGAAAACCGGCGACACATGGGCCATCGTCTCGCCCGTGTCTGCGCCTGTCGACGAGCCGACGGTGACGGGCCTGGTCGACGCCATCGCCACGCTCGACGTCGACAGCGTGGTCGAT
>DASZVJ010000191.1:0-2434 GCA_035547155.1 Vicinamibacterales bacterium | reverse complement strand
TGACGCCGGGTCCAAAGACCCGGCCGACATCTGTACGCGGCCCGTCGTCAGTCGTAGGCCGGGTCTCTAGACCCGGCGAGACAAGCGACGCCGCGTCCGCGTCGACGTCGATCGCGACGGCATGCTCCGCGTCGACGCGATACGGCGCGCGGAAGACGTCGAAGCCGTCCGCCGTGTAGCCGACGAACACGATCGTCCGGCCGTCGGACGAAATGTCCGGCCACGTCGCGCCGCCGGTCGTGTGCGTCAGCGGGCGCGCGATCGGCTCGTCGATCGGAATCTCGTACAGGTTGAACACGTGCTCGTCGACGTCCGCGGCCGCGACGATCGCGCGGCCATCGGGCCGCCAGGCCGGCGTCACCCAGCGCGTGTCCGCGCGCGCGGCGACGACACGCACGTCGCGCGTGGCGACGTCGACGACGACGATCTCGGAGAAGTGACCGGGACGATGGCGCTCGGCGGCGATGAAGCGGCCGTCGGGCGACCAGCGCGGCGCGTCGAACTGCGTCTCGGGCCCGGCCGCGAGCACGACGATTTGATCCGCTGAAATCGGCGGATTCGCCTGCGCCGGCAGCAGCACGAGATCGCGCGCGCCGGCGCGCGAGCGCACGGCCACGATCTGCGTCCCATCGGGCGACAGATCGGGCTCGGCGACGCGCGCCTCGTGCGTCAGCGCGCGCACGCGCCCCGTGCGCCGATCGAACGCGTAGAGATCGCGGTACTGTCCCGCGTTGCGCCACCGCTCTTCCTGATCGAAATAGATCACGTCCCGGCCCACGGCCTCCGTCTCGCCGCCGAAGCGATCGGTCATACGCGTTGGGCGCGCGGATCCGTCGATCGGCACGGTCATGAGCGCCGGAAAGTCGTGCGACGTATGCGTCGCGTAGACGACCTGCGCAGGACACGCCGAGCACGCCGCCGCCGCGATGCGCGGTCCCGTCGTCGTGAAGCCGCTGTGCGTCAGCCGGACGGCCTCGTCGGCGCGCGCGGCGTCGGCCTCCGCGCGCGCGTCGGCCGTTCGCGCGCTCGCCGCCAGCGCCGTCTCGTAGTCGCGCCAGAGCGTCGAGAGCGGGACGCCGAATACGCGAGCGTATGCGCGCGGCCAGACATAGGGCAGCGATCGCGACGTCGCCACGGCCAGCCGGCCGAGCGCGTCGTCGCCGAAGCGTTGCGTCAGATACGCGTGAAAGCCGAGCCCGTACGCGTACGGGCCGAAGCCGCCCGGCCATGCCGTCAGTCCGCCGTTGACGCGATCCATCGGCTCGAGGCGCTGCTCGCGCGCCGCTTCGTCGACGACCGCGCGGAAGTCGGCGGCGTGCAGACGGCCATGGCCCGTGATGGCGCTCTCTTCGAACGTCGCGAGGCCCTCGATCATCCATGTCGGCGTCAGCGTGTTCGGAAACGCGAGCGGCACGCGTCCGAAGATGCCGCGCACGACGCGCGCCCACCCTCGCGATTGATCGAGATGGACGATGTGCGTGAGCTCGTGCGTGATGACGAGGCGCAGCCAGTCGTCGGTGGCGCCGATGAAGTCCGTGCCGGACGGCCACGTCGCCGTGATCGTGATCGCGTCGCGCGGCACCGGCGTCGCCCAGCCATTGGCGCTCTCGCGCTGATCGACGAGCACGACGTGCGTCAGCGGCGGCGGAGGCACGTCGAGCGCGTCGCGCAGCGCGCGCCAGCTTGCCTCGGCGATCGTCGCCAGCCGCGCAGCGGCTGGCTCTTCGCCGGCGTGAAAGAGAATCACGAAGTGCGTCGTATGGAACGTGTGGAAGCGGTAGATCGGATCGACGATCTGCGCGCGCGCGGTGCGGCTGGCGAGCAGGGCGAGGACCAGCAGCAGGAGCGCACGGGCGTGGGGCATGACATACGCCCCCGGAGTTCGGCGCGTCGCGCGCATTGCACAAGTACCCATTCCTGCGCGATTATCTGCGAATCCAATTGGTCGTTCGGCCGCGCGCGTTGCGCGATCGATCTTCAACACGAAGGGCACGGTTCATGAGACGGCACTCTCGTCTTTGGCACTCACGGCGCGTCTGGCTCGTCACGGCGAGCGCAGCGGCCGTCTTCATCGCGGGCTTCGGCACGAGCGTTCGCACGCAGAACGCCAGAGGCAATGCGGCGGCACCGCCAGCCGCACAGGGCGCTGGTGGCGCTGGCGCCAACGGCGGCGGCCGCGGGCGCATCGGAGCGCCAGGCGGCGACACCACGGACTTCACGCCGACGACGCCGTATCTGCCGCGGACCGCGGCCGAGGAGGCCAAAGGCTTCCGGCTGCCGGCCGGCTATCGCATGGAGCTCGTCGCCTCCGATCCGGATGTGATCAGCCCGACGATCATCGAGTTCGACGGCAACGGCCGCATGTACGTCGGCGAGATGATCGGCTACATGCAGGACGCGGAAGCGTCACGCGAGCACGATCCCGTGAGCCGCA
>DASZVJ010000190.1:0-5876 GCA_035547155.1 Vicinamibacterales bacterium | reverse complement strand
GCCGCCTTGCGGCGATCGTTGTGCGGCACGCGCCAGTTGACCTTCGGCAGGAACAGCGACTGATCGACGCGGTCCTTGTAGCGCACCGCGACGTTCATCAGCGAATCGAGCAGCCCCTGGCCGAGCAGATGCGGCTGCAGGCCGAGATCGATCAGCTTCGAGTGCTTCGCGTTGTAGTAGTGGGATTCGAGCTCGACGCGGGGATCTGGCAGGTGATCGATCGTGACCTTCAGGCCCATCTTCGCGCCTGCGGCCTTCACCATTTCTGCGAGCTGGAGCACGGTGAACTGCTCCGTGAACTGGTTGTAGACCCGACATTCCCCCGGCGCGGCCGGGTTGAGACAGGCCAGCTCGATACAGCGCACCGTGTCGCGGATGTCGAGATAGCCGCGCGTCTGTCCGCCCGTGCCGTACACCGTCAGCGGATGGCCGACTGCGGCCTGCACGCAGAACCGGTTCAGCACCGTGCCGAACACTTCGTCGTAGTCAAAGCGATTGATCAGCGCATCGTCCAGCGCGACCTCATCGGTGAGCGTGCCGTAGACGACGCCCTGGTTGAGATCCGTCGCGCGGATGCCCCAGATGCGGCACGCGAACATGATGTTGTGGCTGTCGTGCACCTTCGACAGGTGATAGAACGAGCCCGGCTGCTTCGGGAACGGCAGCACGTCCTTGCGGCCGTTGTGCTCGATCTCGAGATAGCCCTCTTCGATGTCGATGTTCGGCGTGCCGTACTCGCCCATCGTGCCGAGCTTGACGAGATGGCAGTCCGGCACGATCTCCTTCATCGCGAACAGCAGGTTCAGCGTGCCGACGACGTTGTTCACTTGCGTGAAGACGGCGTGCTTGCGATCGATCATCGAGTACGGCGCGGCGCGCTGCTCGGCGAAGTGGACGATGGCGTCCGGGCGCGTCTCTTTGATGACGTCCGCCAGGAAGTCGTAGTCGCAGATGTCACCGACGTATGACGCGATCGTCAATCGCGTGCGCGCCTGCCAGAGGCGAAGGCGATCGGCGAGCGGCGCGATCGGCGTCAGCGTCTGCGCGCCGAGCTCGTGATCCCACTGGCGGCGGGCGAAGTTGTCGACAATCGAAACCGTGTGTCCGCGTTTGGACAGGTAGAGAGCGGTCGCCCATCCGCAGTAGCCGTCACCGCCGAGCACCATGATCTTCATGTGGGAGTATCCGTGCCTTTCGTGCTGTAAATGCTGCTGGCTTCCTCAGCGTAGTGGCAGTCGACGCACGAGATCAACGCTCGCGCATGCGAATCGCGCGAACGTGCGCGTCGATCGTGACACTGGTCTAACCATTGTGCGTTTTGTCCTATGTGCAGTAACGACGGACACGCCGGAATCGTTGCGCGTGTTCGCGGTACAGGTGTAGACTCGCAGCCGATTTCACGCATATTCGGAAATCGCCTGCGCCGGATCTGTCCCCGATCTCGACGCATCAAGGAGTAGTCGCAACATGGAGAGCAGACGAGACTTCCTCAAGGCGGGCGCGGCGGCGGTGACCGTTGCCGCCACCAAGCCGATGTTCGGATGGCAGGGCGCGAACAATCGCGTGCGCATGGCGGTGATCGGCTGTGGCAATCGCGCGGCGCGCGTCTTCGACTCGCTCGCGCGGCACAGCGACATGCAGTGGGTCGCGGGCTGCGAGGTGAACGATCAGAAGCTGACCGGTTTCATGACGCCCGCGCGCCAGACCTTCAAGCTCGAGATGGCGACCGACTACCGCCGGATCCTCGATCGGAAGGACGTCGACGCGGTGCTGATCGGCACGCCGGACTTCTCGCACGCGCGCATCATGATCGACGCGGTGGCGGCCGGCAAGGACGTCTACGTCGAGAAGCCCGCGTCGAACAGCGTCCCGCGCATCAACGCGATGCTCGACGCGTTCAACAAGAGTAAACAGATCGTGCAGGTCGGCACGCAGCAGCGGAGCTGGGATCACTTCCAGGACGCGAAGAAGATCCTCGACAGCGGCGTGCTCGGCAAGATCACGCAGGTCATCATCAGCCAGCCGGGCTCGTACGCCCAGGCGGCCCAACCGACGCAGCCTGTGCCCGCGGGTCTCGACTGGAACATGTGGCAGCTGCTCAATATGGAGCTCGGCGCGCCGTCGCGCGACTACAAGCCGAGCCGCCTCGGGTTCCGCGCGTGGTACGAGTACGGCAGCGGCCTGATCGGCGACTGGGGCGCGCATCATGTCGACGTGGCCAACTGGTTCATGAACGCCGACCACAAGCAGCCCCTGAAGACCGCGGCCGTCGGCTCGTTCATCCAGCGCCCGGACGCCGATCCGGAAATGGTGCCCGACACGTTCTCGATCTCATGGCTCTACGACACGCATACGATGACGTTCGCCAACGCGGTCATGGCGCGTCCGGCGGGATCGGACATCGAGGGATGGGGCGTGTTCTTCGTGAGCGGCGCGGGCTCGTTGCAGGTCAATCGCATGGGCTATGCCCTGCGCCCGGCCGTGCCGACCACGCAGCGTAAGCGCGGCACGCCGCCGCCTCCGACGGCGGGCAACGTGCAGTTGGGTGGAGCGCCGGCAGGGGCTCCAGCAGGCGCGCCGGGTGGCGGTGGTTTCGGCGGTCGAGGCGGCCGTGGCGGCGGTGCACCGCAGGGACCGCAGGCCGATCCGAACGCGCCCGTTCTGGACTACCAGCTCTACATCAACCCGCGCGGTGGCGTCGAAGAGGACTATCCGCTCGACGCGCACACGCGCAACTTCCTCGACTGCGTCAAGTCGCGGCAGAAGCCCGCGGCGACGATGGAGATTGGCTACAACTCCGCGCTGCCGTGCCTGATCGCGCTCGAGGCGTTGAAGTCGAGCAAGGTCCTCAGCTGGGACAACACCAAGCGCCAGACGGTCGCGCTCTGACGCTCCGATCATCGTGACTCGCGCGGGCCGTGCAGGACAGGACTTCTTGCACGGCCCGCGTTTTTTTCGTGTGAACGTCAATGAAACCTGAACTTCGCGTCGCCCTGCTCGGCGATGGCTTCATGGGCAAGGCCCATTCGAACGCCCACACCCAGGCCGGGCACTTCTTCGATCTGCCGTATCGCATCCGCCGCAAGCTCATCTGCGGCCTCGACTCGCCGCTGCTGCACAGCACGGCCGCGCAATGGGAATGGGAAGAGACCGCGACCGACTGGCGCGCGGCTATCGATCGCAAAGACATCGATGCGATCGACATCGCGCTGCCGAATCATCTCCACGCCGAAGCGGCGATCGCCGCGGCCGAGGCTGGCAAGATCGTCCTCTGCGAGAAGCCGCTCGCGCTCGACGTCGAGCACGCGCGCCGGATGGTCCAGGCCGCGGCGAAGGTGCCGACGCTCGTCTGGTACAACTACCGCCGCGTGCCCGCGATCGCGTACGCGCGTCAGCTCATTCAAGAAGGCCGCATCGGCACCGTCTTTCACTACGACGCCGCGTACAAGCAGCAGTGGGGCGCCGATGCGACGCGCGCCGCGACGTGGCGCATGGATCCGAAGCAGGCCGGATCCGGCGTCGCCGACGATCTGCTCACGCACGTCATCGACACCGCGCTGTTCCTGAACGGCCCGTTCAAGGAAGCCGTTGCCGCCACCGAGACTTTCATGCCGGGACGCGCCGTCGACGATGCGTTCCTGGCGCTCGTGCGGTTCGCCAACGGCAGCGTCGGGACGATTCAATCGACGCGCTTCGGCATCGGCTGCAAGAATCAGCAGACGTTCCGCATCCACGGCGCGAACGGCATGGTCGCGTTCAACCTCGAGCGGCTGAACTACCTCGAGTTCCTCGATTTCACGCAGCCGTCCACCGAGCAGGGCGTGCGCGATCTGATGGTGACGGACCTCAAACATCCGGTCTTCGGCAACTTCTGGCGGCCGGGCCACATCATCGGGTATGAACATAGCTTCATCGCCACGCTCGCGGCGTTTCTCGAGAGCCTGTCGAAGGGGGAGGACTTCCATCCGAATTTCGCGGATGGCCTCGCCGTGCAGGAAGTGCTCGCGTCGCTGCAGCAATCCGCGAAGGCGCGGCAATGGACGCCGTTGTCTTGACGCGGCCGCATCGCGCCTCGATACTGTGACCGCTCGCTGAACAATCAGGAACCTGTCATGACCCAGAGCGACCAGGGACTCTCCGCCAAAACCCGCTGGACGATCGTCGGCTTGTTGTCGGCGTCGATCACGATCAACCTGCTCGATCGCCAGACGCTGGCCGTGCTCGCACCGTTCTTGCGCGATCCGGTCGCGCCCGGCAGCCCGCACTGGCAATGGACGAGCGTGCAGTACGGCTACATCGCCGTCGCGTTCAACCTCGGCATGATGGTCGGCCAGATTCCGGCGGGCAGCTTCATCGATCGCGTCGGCACGAAAATCGGTCTCGCGACGATCTTCGCCGCGTGGACCGTCATCTGCGCGCTGCACGCGTTCGCGGGGCCCGGCACGTTGATCGACTCGGTCTTCGGCGGCATCTACTCCGCGATTCCCGGGCTGCCGGCGATCACCGGCGCTGGACTCGCGGGCTTCATCGTGCTGCGCTTCGTGATGGGCCTGGCCGAGTGCGGCAATTACACCGCCGGCATCAAGGCGCTCGCGGGGTTGTTTCCTGCGTCAACGCGCTCGCGCGCGGGCGGGTTCTTCAACGCCGGCGCGCAGTTCGGATCCGTCATCGCGCCGCCGCTCGTCCTCGCGCTGCTCATCAACAAGTTTCACGTCGGCTGGCAGATGGGCTTCGTGATCCCGGCCGTGCTCGGCGCCCTGTGGCTGTTGCCCTGGCTCGCGATCTTCCCGAGCAAGGAGCGCATCGCCGCCATCGCACACAAGCCCGTCGCGACCGCGGCGGCTCCCGCACCAGTCGTCTCGTCGTCGATCGGACTGGGGCGGTTGCTGAGCAACAGCAAGGTGCTCGGTCTGCTGCTCGTGCGTGTGTTCACCGGACCCATCACGACGTTCTACTGGACGTGGCTGCCGCTGTACCTGCGGTCGTCGGTCGATCAGGGCGGCCGCGGTATGTCGTTCCTGCAGATCGGTTTCTTCGCGTCGGTGCCGAATCTCATCGGCATGGGCGGCAACGTCATCGGCGGGTTGATCACGGATCGCCTCGTCAAGTCGACGGGCTCGGTCGACACCGGCCGCAAGATCGCCTTCGCTTGCGCCTTCGGCCTCGGCGCGCTCAGCATGACGATGCCGTGGGTGACGAACGACTATCTGGCGGTCCTGCTGATGGGTCTCGCGCTGTTCGGCAACCAGTGGGTGGCGGCCGTCTACATCGGCACGGTCGGCGACGTCGTGCCGCAGCACGTCGCGGGCCGCGTGGCCGGCATCAACGGCTTCGGCGACAACGGCGCGTCGATGCTCGCCGTGCTGGTGACCGGCGCGATCATCGAGCGCTACGGCTGGAACCAGGTGTTCGTCGGCGCGGGCATCCTGCCGGTGCTGGCGCTGCTCAGCGTGTTCCTCGTGCTGCGGAAGATCGAGCCGGCGAAGCTATAAGAGCAACTTCGAAGTTCGAACTTCGAAGTTCGAAGTTTTCTGGATGCACCTGTCCATCACTCGCCTCGAAGGCTTGCGCAACGACCTGACGCTTCGTCTCGAGCGAAGCGAGGTCGAGGACGCGCTGCTGAGCGTGGCGCATCGCGATCAGCTGATGCGGCTGCCCGGGATGCTGCGGCATCGCGTAGGAACGCCGGACGAGCTCCAAGGCATCGCGGACGCGAAGATGCCCATCGACGCGCATCTGCGCCAGCTCGGCATCGTCGACGAGACGGGCCGTGCGTCACGGCGCGCGATTGCAATCAGCAACCGCAACCTCGGCGCGAATCACGGCTTCGTCGCATGGCAGCGGAGCGCGGCGCCGAAGATCTTCCGCATCCTCGA